>CAJVYO010000046.1 GCA_913009515.1 uncultured Methylococcaceae bacterium | reverse complement strand
TGCGAGATGCGTTTTTCAATATTTTTGCCCTCACAGGCCAAGACAAGCAAGGTACCCGTGCTGTACTGGTTGTCTGGTTTAACCTGCACCGATGAAAACTTTGTTCAAAAAGCGGGTGCTCAGCGTTATGCCGAAGAACATGGCATTGCGATTGTTGCCCCCGACACCAGCCCTCGCGGTGAAGGTGTTCCAGACGATACTGAAGGTGCTTACGATTTTGGTTTGGGTGCGGGGTTTTACGTCAATGCGACAGAAGCGCCCTACTCTGAGAATTACCGGATGTATGACTACATCACGCAAGAGTTACCGGCTTTAATCGGCGAGCATTTTTCGGTCGATTTAGAACGGGCCGGTATTTTTGGGCATTCCATGGGTGGTCATGGCGCCTTGACAATTGCATTAAAAAATTCTGAGCGTTATCAATCGGTCTCAGCCTTTGCTCCCATCAGTTCACCAATGCGTTGTCCCTGGGGTGAAAAAGCCTTGGGTAACTACCTCGGTCAAGACCGTGAAACTTGGCGTGATTACGACGCAACGGAATTGGTCGCTAAAGCGGCTAAGAAAATTCCGATGTTGGTTGATCAGGGAACCGGTGACAATTTCTTAGAAGGGCAGTTGAAACCTGAGTTATTGCAAGAAGCATGTGACAATGCGGACTATCCTGTTGAGATTCGAATGCAGGATGGGTATGACCACAGTTACTTTTTTATGGCTTCGTTTATGGGGGATCATTTGGCGTTTCATGCGAAGGTGTTGAAGGCTTAGAAACATATTGATAAATATGGGCATCATTAACACAATTTACTAACAGCTCCATATCGGTATAACCCGTTAATAATATGCGTATCATCTCAGGTTGGCTTTGATAGGCATGCAATAACACTTGGTCGCCGGTGATTTCAGGCATTCGTTGGTCACATATAATTAAATCAATCGTTTGATTATCTATATATGCTATTGCTTCTGCACCGCCTGTTGCGGTTAATACGGTGTAGGTTCTGCGAAAATTACGGCGTAAAGTGGCTAAAACATCGGGGTCATCATCGACAAGGAGTAAAGTGTGCATTAAGAAGTTGTTAAGCTCAGCGGTAAATGAATAATAAACGTAGTACCTTGATTAGCGATAGAATCAACGCTTAAAGTACCTTTATGTTTTTCAATAATACCATAAGAAATAGATAAGCCTAAACCTGTGCCTTTACCAATTTCTTTAGTGGTAAAAAAGGGTTCAAAAATACGTGATTTTACATCATCGGGAATACCTGCTCCATCATCAGCTATTTTAATCACTGCCCATGATTGTTGTGCCTGTTTTTCTAAATAGGTGCTAACACAAATATGCCCTTTTTCTGGAATAGCTTGAATGGCATTAGCGAGTATATTCATAAAGACTTGATTTAGTTCGCTGGCATAACATTCGACGATTTGATTAAGCTGATAATCTTTTTCTAGTTTAATGCGACCTTTATATTCATGATGCAAAATTTGTAAAGTTGAATCAATGCCTTCCTCTAACTGTACTGATTTAATATCCCCTTGATCGAGTCGAGAAAAATTACGCAATGACAGTACAATTTTTTTAATTCTATCCGCTGCTTGTTGCTGGCTGGTGAGTAAATTAGTTAAGTCTGCTTGGAGAAAATCATAATCAATGTCTGTCAACAGGCTTTCAAATTGATTCAATGCATCGTCTTTTAATAATGTTTGAGCGAGTGCTAAGGCTTCTTGCAAATCAGCAACATATTCTTTTAAGGGCTGTACATTGGCATAAATAGCCCCAATTGGATTGTTAATTTCATGGGCCACGCCCGCAACAAGTTGTCCGAGAGAGGTCATTTTTTCAGATTGCACTAGTTGTAATTGGGTGGTTTTAAGTTGGTCTAAGGCGGTAGCGAGTTCGTGGGTACGGGCTTTAACTTTATGTTCTAAATTTTGGTTAAGATATTCGACTTCCTTGCTAATACTTTCATGCTCATAAAAGGATTGTGAGAGATTGCCCATCATGCGATTAAAGGCATTGGCTAAATCTGCGACTTCATCTTTACCCTTAACGGTGAGCGATAAACTTAAATCATTGGAGATTTCTATTTGATGAATAGTATTGGTTAGCGTTTTAATGGGGGCAATAAATCGATGACTAAGGGCGATAGCAATGAGCATAATGGGCAAAATAACCAGACAAGCGGCAATATTAAGTTGTTTAAGCAGCTCTATTTGCGGTTCATTTGCTTTATTTTCAGAAATAAATGCGGCGATTTGTAAAACAAATTGTTCGCCAATGGCTTGGCTTTTAGACAGTGCCCCGAGATAAGTTTGTTGATTAACAGACCATGTTTTTTGCTGTGTAAATTCTTTCGTGACCACTTGATGCACAATGCCTTGTTCGGTAATCAAGTCTAAATGGTGAGGGTTATGATGATAAAAGGCAAATTGATAATCGGTATTTTTATTTAAATGTTGCCAGAGTTCTTGCCAAGGCTGAGTTAAGACTAAAGTGCCTTGTTGGGGTTTACCTGTTTGGGCTAAGTTAATAACAAAAGCGGCAATAGGTTCTGCATGATTGGCAAATTTAATGTTATGTGCAGGAATAAATTGATAGTCTTGATTTTTTAGTTGCCAGTTTTCAGGTAATTCCTGCCCTAAGAGATTAGGTGTTGATGAAGCAATTAATTTTTCTTGCTGATTAAATACATATAAATCACCTGCGAGTTGATAATTTTTTTTAAGATTAATCAGTTGATTTTGAATACGCTTATCTAAATCATCAACAATGGTGTCCATCATGACAGCTGAGGTACGCCAAGAAAATAAATTAACCCGTTCAAATTCAATAATACTCGCAATTTTATTGGCTTCCGCTTGAGCGATAGCACTTAAATTTTGCTGAACCTGTTGTTTTATTTTAGTTTGAAAACCATAGTAAACTACCGCACTTAAAACCAGCACAGTGAGCATGATAATTAACGTGGATAAACCTGCGAGTCGAACAACAAGAGAATGATGACGTTTCATTATTTAGGTGTTTCTAGTTTCAACAACACTTTAAGCAGGCTGTTATCAGGTTTAGTACTCGTGTAGCCAATACTATTAGGTATACGTTGGATAAATAATAATGCGGCTTGTTCAGATGCTTGTATTAACGGTGGGCTAATACCTTTAAAGGACATTTTATCCCAGTAGCTGCCCATGGCACGGGTAGAGCGTTTAAAAATGATTTGGCTTAATTGTTCGCGTAAAGGGGATTGTGCGGATAAATTAATCGGTAAAATCAATTCACTATTATCCCAATAGATTTTTTTCTTCAGATAAATAGCGGTTAAGTCTTGTTGGCTAATATGTTCAATCGGTGCATTTTTCTGGGTAACAATATAAATATCAGCCCAACTATTAAAAGAGAGGATTAAACTGGTACAGAGTATGAGGATGTTAAGTTTCATTAGAACATCACCGCCACTGACGCATATAAGCCCGTTTTATTTTCTTGCAGAGAACCCCAGCTTTGCTGCCATTCGAGTTTTAAAGAGAGTTTTGAATAAGGTCGATAAACTAAGCCATTCAGAAAGGTATCAACGGCCTGAGATTGATGTGAAAATTCAAAATGCTCATAACGGCTAATAATATTGAGGTCGAATGGAATGGGCACACTGAGCTGTAAATAGCCGCCCCAGTCTTGAGCGTTAATATTATTAGGCTGATTATTGACCCAAGTGCTGAGCAATTCGCTTTCAAGCTCAAAATACTCATGATGTAACATGCCATTAATGCCAATGGTGGTGCGTGATTCATTACTGTGTTTAACATTGGCGTGTTGGATATTAAAAGATAAATAACGATCTAAATCATCTTGTAAAATCCATGAAGCCCCATAAACACTTTGATAATGGCGTGATTTTGAGCGTGGCTTGGGATAAAAATCTTCATAAGGTTGCCAGTAAAATTCGAGAGCATGCCCTGAAAAAACATCAAGTTCATGGCGAACATGAATACCTGAAATATAGTTAGCAAATGAATATTTAGTGGTTAGCGGACGACTGGTAGTCCAAACCAGTGGAGCAGCATGGAGTAAATTCCAGCGACTCACTGGGGCTAAAAATTTACCTAAGCGTAACGTAGTGGCATCAGTTAATTTACTGTCATTATATAAGCGTTCAATGATGAAATTAATATCATCAAATTGTAAACCTTCACCGCTTTGCCATAGGGGGATTTGATATAGTTCTGCCTCAATAAAAGGGTTAATCCAACGATTAATATTGCCTGAGATAAATAAGCTTAAATCATCGATTTCAATGGCGGTAGGCTGATTATTAGCCGCTGCAAATTCCAGCTTTAAATAACCTGATACGTTCCATTTATTTTTGTTAAAAAATAAAGCCTCTTCAGCATAGGCGGTATGAGCATAAGTAAAAAATAATAAGCCGATAATAAGGTGACGTATCAATAGCATGATGTTCTAGTTAATTAGCTTACGTTAATAACGATAATAAATAATGCGAGACCACTCACAATAGAGCGTTGTAGTAACACACGATATTTTTTCAATTGCCACGCTAAGCTTAAGCCCGATATAAATAAAAATAGTAAGCCAAATGATAACAAGCCCGCATAGAGTTTAAAAGCGAAGCCGCCTTTGGCTTTATGTAGCTGTACAAAGAAGCGGTGAACGGTGGTTTCTTTTATTTTTAAGGTGGCGATTAAATTATTAGTGGTTGGCGTTAAGCTGATATCGCGTTGTGAACCAGTCCATTCTAAATAAAATTCAGTGTTTATTTTTTTAAGTTTGATTGCACCTGATGGCATAGCAATATCACGCTTTAATAGCTCGTCGATGACTATTTTTGTGAGTTTAGTTTTATTGTTTTCGATAGGGGTTGTCAGCGGTATTTCATAGCTTTGGCTGTTGTAATGCCCTTTAATACCAAAGGTGTATAAGCTACCGGTTATAAAAAACATCAGTGCAACCGGTAAAATAAAAGCGGCAACCATCATATGTAGTTTTACCAGCATGGTACGATTAATGTTTTTCATAGACTTATTTTAGTGATGAATTTTTTTGAGTGCCATACAATGCACCCCGTTGTTTAAAACAATGTTGACTAAATAAAATATCATATTGGTAAGAGCTTAACGCACATTGTTCAATTAAGGTTTGTAATTGTTTTAAGACCATATCACGATTTTTACCATGAATCATACAGAAAAGATTATATGACCAGAGTTTATCGTGGCGCGGACGGCGATAACATAAATTGATAAATTCAAATTGACTGATACGTTGACCCATTTGAGCAACCTGTTGATCAGGAATATCAAACACCACCATGGCATTAGCCGCATAACCGAGTTTTTTATGCTTAACAATAACCCCTAAACGTTTAATTAATCCTTGCTGTTTTAAATATTGTAGGCGTTGAATAACGTCTTGCTCTGATAGTCCCAAAGATTTACCCAGCTCGGCATAAGGGCGTGATACTAACGGTAAGCCATGTTGCAGGGCAATAATTAATTCTAAGTCTTCAGGATTTATCATCTAATGCCATTTGGAAGCCTAAGTTAATAAAATAATCATCTAATAAAGGCAGATTAAGGGGTTTAAAGCCCGTTTGTTTTTCTATGCTGATTAAGACTTGATTTAAATGCGGTGGGTCGTTGGCGATTAAAACAAACCAAAGATTAAATTCATGTTCCCGCTGATAATTATGATTAACTTCTGAAAACTGATTGATGATGTTAGCGACTTTATGCAGTTGTGGCGCGGGGATTTTCATTGCCACTAAGGTACTCACACCAATGGTATTCGGTTGAATGACTAAGCCTATGCGACTAATAAAGCCTTGTGTTGATAAATCTTTGAAGAGGGCTAAAACTTCATCTTCTGTAATGCCTAATGTCGTCGCAATCTCTAAATAAGGTCGGGGTGATAAAGGAAAGTCTTGTTGATAGTTATTGAGCAGGTTTTTTTGTAAGGCAGTGAGTAGCATAGAGATAATAGCTTATATTTAAGGGGCTTAACATATTTTTTCGGGTTGAACCGTTGGGGTTTTTTAAAAGTTATGGCTTGTCATAATTCTACACAACTAAACTGGTATGATGCTTGGTATATTCTATTTTAAAAACAGATGAGGTTAAAGGGTAATGAGTGCAGGTAGTTTATATTTTAAATGTCCCGATAATTTAACAGCGAAGAAATTTTTAAAAAAATTAGCAAAAATAGTGACCTTGGAAATAGTGGCTCAGGAATATATGTGTAAAACATTCTATGATAGTTTCGATTCGCTATTATATACGCATAATATGATTTGTGAATTTAATCACTCACAAAAACAGTCTAATATGTGTTTGATTGATCGTAAACTGGGTCATATGATTGCCACTGAAATGGTTGAGGATATGCCCAGATTTGTAGGGCAATGTGCAGAAGGGCGGATTAAAAAATTACTGGTATCATCATTGGCTATGCGGGCAATAATACCGTTGTGTCATTTACCATTGACTGTTTATCGGCTGAATATTCTCAATAAAGATCAAAAAATAGTATTACGTTTACAACTTGATGCGTATGACGATTTAAATCATTATGTGCGGGTATTGCCTTTAAAAGGTTACGATAAAGCCGCTGAAAAAATGTTGAGTGTCTTACAAGCCCAATGGCATTTTAAACCAGCAAAAAGTACCGCTTTAGACGATGCTTTAAAGAGTATGAATCAGGCACCACAAAGTTATAGCTCAAAATTTCAATTAAAATTAACCCCTGACACACCTGCTAATGAAGCCTGTTTGCATATTTATCTTTATTTATTAAAGGTGATTAATAAAAATGAATCCGGGGTGATTGAAGATATTGATACTGAATTTTTACATGATTTTCGCGTTGCAGTACGCCGCACACGAGCAGGTTTAAATCAGTTGAAAAATGTGTTGCCTGATAATGAATTAGCTCAATATGCTGAGTTTTTTGCGTGGTTGGGACAAATTACCAGTACCACCCGTGATTTAGATGTGTATTTATTATCTTATCAGGATTATAAATTAATATTGCCAGCGGAAATGCAGGCTGATTTAGAGCCTTTTTATACCTTGTTAAAACAGAAACAAATTATCGCTCAGGATAGTTTGGTTGAGCATTTGACGAGTGATTATTATCAGGATTCATTAGCAAATTGGCAAAAATATTTAAATAGTAGTGTAAGAAAAGCCATTAAAACAGATATGGGGGGCTTAACGGTTAAAGAATTAGCTGATAAGCGTATTTGGAAAATGCTTAAGCGTGTTTTAAGTGAAGGGGCTGCGATTAATCATGATTCACCGGCTGAAGCCTTGCATGATTTACGCAAGACGGCTAAAAAGTTACGTTATTTGATGGAATTTTTTGCATCCTTGTATACGCCATCAGATATTAAGTTATTAATTAAGAGTCTAAAGCAATTACAAAAGGTTTTAGGTGATTTTCAAGATTATGAAATTCAAGAAATAAGCTTAAAGCAGTTTAAAAAGGAACTGAAAGATAATCAGGCGACAGAAAATACCTTATTGGCAATGGAAAAATTAGTCACGCATTTGGAACATCAGCGTGGTCTTGCACGAGAGAAATTTGCGGATCGATTTAATCTTTTTCAAAAAATTGAACATCAAGCCCAATTTCAATTATTATTTGCCCCTGCACAGAAGGTGAAATCATGACTATTATTGCCAGTTATAATATTAAAGGTGGCGTAGGTAAAACCGCAACAGCGGTAAATTTAGCCCATATTGCCTCTCAAAAAAATCACTTTAAAGTCTTGGTGTGGGATTTAGATCCACAGGGTGCAACCAGTTATTATTTTAGAATTAAGCCTAAAGTAAAAGGCGGCAGTAAGGCCTTTATTTCAGGAACAAGGGCATTAGATGGGCTAATTAAAGCCACAGATTATGAAAACTTAGATTTATTACCGGCGGATTTCTCATTCCGCAATTTGGATTTAGCGTTGGACGGACATAAAAAGCCCACACAACGCTTGAAGAAATTATTAGCCCCGTTAAAAAAAGAATATGACTTAATTATTTTAGATTGCCCACCGAATATTTCATTATTATCAGAAGCGATTTTTGAAGCTTCAGATATGTTACTGTCCCCTATGATTCCAACAACATTATCATTGCGTACTTTAGAGCAGTTAAAAAAATATTTAAAAGATAATAAATTAAATCATTTAACATTATTGCCGTTTTTTTCAATGGTGGATAGACGCAAAAAAATGCACAATGAGATTATGCGTGATATTACTGATATTTATCCGGATACTTTAAAGAGTGTGATTCCTTACGCCAGTGATGTCGAGCGTATGGGTTGGGAACGCCAGCCATTAGGTGCTTATATGGGAAGAGGGCGGTCTATTGATGCGTATCGTAATTTATGGAATGAAGTGTGGTTAGCGATGAATGCTTGAATGGCTAATGGCTATATTGAAACAATAAGAATTTTCAAAGATATTTAGCCTTTAACAAGATAAAATTATTTGTGCTTTTTATAAGGAAAGGTTATCCAAAATTCTGAACCATGCGTTTGGCGATTATAGCCTATGGTCCCGCCTATTTCTTTAATAATTAATTTTGCGTAAGCAAGACTTAAACCGATTCCAGAAATACTTGAATTTTCTTTACCTAAACGAGAAAAAGGTTTAAACAGCTCATCTTCTTGTTCTGTAGGCAGAGGTTCTCCGGTATTAAAAACACTTAATTTTATAAGGTTACTATCTATAATTAAACAGCTAATATGTATAGAACCTTGGTGTATGTTGTACTGGATTGCATTTTTTAAAAAGGATTTTAATACCGTAGATAAAATAAAAAAATCGGAGTAAATATGCTTTATTGGGAATTGAGACACAGCATTAGTAATGGATAATTGATGCTTTAAAGCTTCCTTTTTATAGTTAGATAAGCTATCAATGATTAAATCAGGAAAAATAATATTCGTATAATCAGTAGCTAGTGTGTGTTTTTGTAAACTTAAAAAACTCAGGCTAGTTTCTACTAAATTCTTAATATCATGCCCTCCTCGATTAATATATTGGATGCTTTCTATCTGTTCTGAATTAAGCTCCTCATCTAAAAGCAATAAGTCTGAAAAACCCACCACAGAATTTAAAGGTGTATTAAATTCATGACTCATAGATGATAGAAAGCTTTCTTTGGCTTCACCAGCAATTATCGCTTGTTGTTGAGATTTAACGGCTATTTCTGTTTGCTCTATTAATAGATTTTGTTTGTATTTGATATAAATAATAGTAAAAGCAATACTTATTATTGCAAGAATAGCTAATCCTCGATTTGCTAAAACTTTCCATAATTCACCGCCGGCAGGGGAGTAAATAAATCCTAAAATTATGAGTAATATTCCAAAAGTAGCAACAATATAGGTACTTTTTTTTGATGTGATACATAAGGTCAATAAAACAGGAATAATATAAATAACGCCTGCAGCTACTCCAAGAGGCATGCTTAAGTCAAAGATGATACCTAAAATAAAAGTTACTGTGATAATACTATAATAAATTTTTAACATAAAGTTATATAATGATTTGCCATTGAAGCTCTTTACAAAAATAAAAGCAAGATTAATGCCATATAAATAATAAAAAAAGTCTAGTATAAATAAGTAGTTACATGATGCTAATATATACCT
>CAJVYO010000045.1 GCA_913009515.1 uncultured Methylococcaceae bacterium | reverse complement strand
ATCGTAATACGGGTTTATTTTTAGATATGAAAACAGGGCGGCAGTGGGTAAAGCAACACAGCTCAGGGAAACGCGTATTAAATTTATTTTCGTATACCTGTGGATTTTCTGTTGCAGCGATGGCAGGTGGCGCGGAGAGCGTTTTAAATGTGGATATGAGTAGTGCGGCATTAAGTGTTGGGCGTGATAACCATCGTTTAAATCAGCAAAATTTAGCCAAGGTAAGCTTTGAAAAGTTGAATATTTTTAAATCCTTTAGTCGCTTAAAAAAACGCGGTGAGTTTGATTTATTAATCTGTGACCCGCCAACTTTGCAAAAAGGCAGCGTGGATATTGTTAAAGATTACCCGAAAATTTTGCGACGGTTAAATCAATTTATGGCACCGCAATCAACGTTAATGCTATGTTTGAATGCCCCTGAATTAAGCCGAGATTTTTTACTTGAATTGATGGCTGAATTAGCCGATGATTATCATTTAATTGATGAAATTAAACCGCCATCGGTCTATGTTGAGGCAGAGGGCAAAGGATTGAAGATTTTAATTTTTCAGCGAGGATAAGCAATGAATAAAGTCAGTTTTATTATTCCTACTTTAAATGAATTTAAGCGTTTGCGAAGTTGCTTATTACGTTTGAAAGGTTTGCATGGGGAGTATGAAGTGATTGTCGTTGATGGCGGTAGTCAGGATAAAACTCATTCACGCAGTGTGGGTTTAGTGAATGCTTTTATTCGTAGTGAGCAGGGGCGAGCTTTACAAATGAATGTCGGGGCTGATAAGGCGACCGGCGATATATTGGTATTTTTACACGCAGATACCCGCGTGCCTGAGAATGTGTTGTCGTTAATCGTTGATGCAATGGAATCGGGTGCGGCGTGGGGGCGGTTTGATGTTGAATTAGAGGGTGAAGCCCCGATGTTAAAGTGGATTGCCCGTATGATGAATTATCGTAGTGCGATAACCCATATTTGTACCGGCGACCAAGTGATGTTTATGCGTCAGCAAGTGTTTAAACAAGTTGGCGGATTTCCCGCGATTGCGTTAATGGAAGATATTGCCATCAGTAAATTACTTAAAAAAATAGCCAAGCCTTATCGGATTAAAGAACCGGTGGTGAGTTCAGGGCGACGTTGGGAAAAATCGGGCGTGTGGCGCACTATTTTGTTAATGTGGAGTTTACGCTTACGTTATTTCTTTGGTACATCGCCTGATAAAATTAATCGTCTGTATCGTAATAGCCACTTTTTTGGGTCATGATGAAAAAATCAACTGTGATTCAAGTGTTTTGTAAAACACCCATTTTAGGCACGGTTAAAACCCGCTTAACCCCTGAATTGTCACCGCAAGAAGCGTTAGCCGTACATAAAACACTGAGTCAACGCACCTTTGATTTAGTATTAAATAATGAGTTAGGTGATGTGCAAATTTGGTGTAGTCCCAGCAAAGAACATGAATTTTTTGCTGATTATGCAGATATTATGCACCAACAACAGGGCGATGATTTAGGCGAACGCATGGCGAATGCGATTGCAGTCGGGTTGGTGGATTATCAAGCAGTGATTTTAATCGGCTGTGATTGTCCTTCTTTAACCAAGCAGGATTTAACCTTAGCGGTACAAGCCTTACAATCAAATGCCGAGGTGGTATTAGCCCCTGCGGAAGATGGCGGTTATGTACTCATTGGTTTAACTAGCAATCAGCCTCAGTTGTTTATGGATATGCCGTGGGGAAGTTCACAGGTATTACGACTAACCCGTGAACGTATTGCGGCTTTAAATTTAAAGTGTGTTGAATTAGCAGAACAATGGGATGTGGATTTTTCCGAGGATTTACAACGATATTTCAATTTGGTAAGCGGTGGTGTTTAGGGTGAGCTAAAGAAAGCCTCCGCCCCGATCAGTAATAATGCCTTGTAATCCCCTCACCCAACCCTCTCCCCCAAAGGAGAGGGCTAAAAATAGAGGCTGAAGTATCTTTTAAAGCCCTCTCCAGCGGGAGAGGATTGGGTGAGGGGATAAAATAATGATCCAAAGGAGAGGGCTACAATAGAGGCTGAAGTATCTTTTAAAGCCCTCTCCAGCGGGAGAGGGTTGGGTGAGGGGATAAAATAATGAGAATTGCTATATCCCTTATTCAAATCAAAACTTCAAACCCATAATAGTTATATCATCGCGTTGTTCTATTGTTTGCTGTTTAGCAGCAGTAATAAAGTGATTAAAATCATCGGTAATATGTTGTTTTTGTCGCTTAAAACTAAGGCGATGATTTTTTAAAATAATATTTTCAAAGCGTTTTTTACCGTAAGTGCTGTCATTTTCACCTTCTTGATCAATAATACCATCTGTACAGAGGTAAAGCCGTGTATCCGCTTTAATTTCAATATCATATTCTGTATATTGCTGATCGATTTTAGTGCGAATATAGCCGACATTTTTACGGTCAGATTTAATAATTTCAAGCTGGTTATCATTGATAATATACAGCGGGGTTTTAGCCCCTGCATATTTACAGCTATTGGTGGCACGGTTGTAATATAAAATCCCACCATCAAAGCCTGCATTCGAGCGTGAGCCTTTTTCCTGTTTCAACATGGTTTTAATGGAATAGTTAAAATAGGCGAGTATTTTTGCAGGGCTAGGGTCTAATTTTCCGTAAGCTATATCCGCAATAATTTGGGTTTCAATGGCTTTGACTAACATAGTGACAAATGCACCGGGTACGCCATGCCCCGCCCCATCAATAATCATAATTAGCACTTCATCTTTAGAGGCGAGTTCAGTGATAAAGAAAATATCGCCGCCTACAGTATTTTTAGGTTGCCAGTGGACAAAGCTATCTGAAAAATAATCTTCAATGGTTTCATCGGTAGGTAAAATAGCGTATTGAATTAATGCCGCATAATTAATACTATCTTGAATATTTTTACGTTGTTTATCAAGCTGTGCAATCAGTTTGGCTTGTTTGCGCGTCCAGTAAAGTCCAATGAGCATTAAGATAAAAAATCCAATAACAATTTGTATAACTAAGGTGTAATTGATTTTTTCAACAACCGTGACTTCTGTCCATTTTTCGTATATTTCAAAGAGGTCTTTTTTAGAAATACTTTTGAGAGATTTATCAATAATACTGAGGACTTCATCAGGCCAGTCATTGCGAATCGCAATATTCAGGTTTAGCTGAAATTTAGTTTCATAAGACTCTGTTAGGGTTTCATATTGAGGGTCTTTTAAAAAATATTTTGCCGTGGCTGCATTGACTAGAAAGACATCAATTTCATTGCTTAATAATTGGGTAAAACCATCGGTAGTTGCTTTTAAGAGTGTTAAAGAAATATTGGGTTTATGTTCGTTCATAATGCCATGAATGGTGTAGCCGTCTACGATTGCAATTTTTTTCCCTTGTATTGCCGCGAAACCGTTAGCATAATCCTCACCTTGGCGATGTACAAAAACATAATTAGTGGTAAAAATAGGTGTCTGGGAAAATTTCATATATTTACGGCGTTCTGCAGTATTGCCGACACCACTGTACATATCGGCAGTACGGTTTTTAGCAGAATCAATAGATTGTTGCCATGTGTTTGTATGAATAGGAATAAGCTGTAAGCCACTTTTCATCTTTACTAAATGTAAAATGTCAGCCAGAATTCCGGTATGATTATTAACTCCATTTGTCCATTCAAAAGGTGCCCAATCAGGGTCGTAGACATAGCGAATAGGTATTTTTTTATCAAGCCAAGCTTGTTCTTTATCCGTTAAATCAAAAATATTATCGTGGTTTAGCCATTTTCTTAGAATACGATTACGCTCGGTTTTAGTGATGCTATCAAGCCCTTTTTGTAAAATACTATTGAGAACAGGTTGATATTTTTGAGTAAAAAAATGTAGCTTTTCCGAGTCAATACTAAAATCAGGTATGCCTTTTAAGCTTGAAATAGCTTGTTGCTGTAAAAAATATTCAATACTTAGTTGGGAGTCAAACATGGCATCGGCTTGTGCAGTTAGTACGAATTGTATTGCTTGTTTCATACTAGATGTTTCAATAATTTGAATATTTGGGTACAGTTTTTTTATCTTATCAATAGTGCCATTACCTTTTTGAATAGCGAGTTTTTTACCCTGTAAATCTTGTAACGATTTGATGTGATTATTTGTTTTTAGGGCGTAGGTTTGAGTTCTGAGATTAAAATAAGGTGAAGAATACTCACCATATTCAGTGCGAGCATCAGTAAAATAAGTTGCGGGTAGTAAATTGAGCTGATGATTTTTAAATTGTATTAAGAGGCTATCCCATGAATCTGTAATAATTTGCGTTTTCAAGCCTGTTTTTGCGATGACTAAATTTAAGAAATCACCTGCTAAGCCTTGTGCTTTGTTATTTTTTTCATAAATAACGGGTGACCATGATTCAACGCCAATTTTAACGGTATTATTTTCAATCCATATTTGTTCTTCAGTGGTTAAATTAATATTTGCGGTCGCAGGATAAGCGATAACGAGTAAATATAATAAAATAAATAAGGTATAACCGCGTTTAAAAAATAACATTGAATTCTCTTTAAAATGAATAATCTGCCCCTTCATTATTGAAAATCATATTTTTTGTGGGGGCGTAGACTTTAGTCTACCTTTCAAAATAGTAGGCTAAAGCCTACGCCCCAATATCGCACTGTTAAAATCTACGCATTTTTAAGTGGATTGGGTTTATTACAAATTTTTGCTTAAATATAAGTCGGTATTTTACGGTACAATATTACAATTGTGAATTGTGAATTGTGAATTGTGAATTGTGAATTGTGAATTGTGAAGCTTAAAATTCAAGAGGGTAATTAATTGGAAAATATAGAATTAAAAAAAACTGATAATGCACCGGCGGTTATTTTAAATTATGCAAAGGGCTTTATTGAGTTAGATGGAAAATCCTATCCTGAAGATACTTTTGAATTTTATGTCCCTATCATAGTATGGTTAGAAACCTATTTTGGTGGTAAGGCACAGCCTAAAACCGTGGTAAATATTAAACTAACCTATTTTAATTCAGCGACTACCCAATCATTATTTGATATTTTAGACGCGATTCAAGATGGTGAATATCATGAATTAGAGGTGAACTGGTTTTATGATGCCGATAATGAAAATGGACTCGAAGATTTTGAAGATTATGCAGATGAATTTGCAGATTTGAATATTAAAGCCGTAGCGAGATAAAGTTATGACCAGTGATTTAGAGATAGTGATTGAAATTGATGAAAACCCCATTTATGAATTTAGCCCCACAATTAATGAAGCCTCTATTGTTGCCAGTGCTAGTGAAATAGAACGGATATTAAAAAGTAATCACGTTAATCCTGCTAAGTTACAAGATATTTATGAAATAACCATTGAGTTAATGCAGAATATTTTAAATTATTCGTATGGCCATAGCACCTCAGAGGATAATAAAAAACAGGCGACCGGTAAAATTAGTTTGTCCTATTGGAGTAAAGAGGATGTTTATATTATTTCGACGACTAATTTAATTGCGTTAAATACTCAAGATAAGATTAAATCTAAAATAGCCGAAGTTGCGGGCTTAGATAATAAGGCATTACGTAAATTAACCCGTGAAAAAATGCGGCATCGTGATGATAAACATGAGCGTGGCGCGGGGTTGGGTTTTATTGTGATGGCTCGTAAATCAAGTAAACCTATTGAATATAATATTAAGGCGATTGACGAGCAAGTGGGTAATTTTACCATTACCTTAGTTATTTAATCATTCACTCATGAGCAAACAGACTATTGAATCATCAATTACAGCATTAGATGCTGAAATAAAACAGAAATCACAGGAATTAAAACGCCTCTTACGCACCAGTAAAATTGCTGAACGTAAACACGCTGAATTATTAACAGATTTGACAAAACAACGTAAAGCACTTAAATCATCAAATGAATGGGCACATGCATTAATAGCCTCTGTCGATGAGGGAATTTTTTGCGTTGATACTGAGGGTGTGGTTAATTTTATTAATGGGGTGGCATTAGAGTTATTAGGTTATGCGGAAAATGAACTGTTAGGCAAGAAAGTGCATAGCATTATTCATCATAGTTATACCGATGGTTCGTCATACCCTGTCAGCGAATGTCCCATGTTTCATGCTTTTGATAGCGGTAAAGCAAGTCATATTGAAGATGAAGTGTTATGGCGTAAAGATGATACTTGTTTTGCAGCAGAATATAAGGCACGCCCACTCTTTCAAGATAAGGTAATTACTGGTGCAGTGATTACCTTTAATGATATTACGGAACGTATTGAAGCAGAACATCGATTAATTAATGAAATTGCGGATAGACAACAATCGGAAGTGATTGCGTCATTAGCAAAAAATCGTTTAGAACATATTACCGATAATATTCCCGGTGCCGTTTATCAATTAGAAGTGATAGGGGGTGAAATAGGTATTACGTTTATGAGTTATGGCATAGAGCTATTACATCGACTGAATAGGCAAGATTTATTAGCGGGGAATGGCTTTTCATTTTTTATAGATTCAATTTATCATGAAGACCGTGAGCATTTTATGCAAACATTGCAAGAGGCGTTAAGTACGTTAACGCTTTTTAGTTGTGAATATCGGGTGGCGGCTAGGAGTCATGATGAAGAGGTTAAATGGATTCATGCCGAAGCAGTATTAACTAAAGTGGACGATGACGATGACGATGATATTATGTTCTTTGGTGATGAGGATGAAGATGAATCATCAGATTATAATATCATTTTAAATGGAAACTTAGTTGATATTAGTAAAGCAAAAGTTGCTCATCAATTTTTACTTAAACAGCAACAGGAAATTGTTGAAATTCATCAGCACACGCGTGATTCTATTCAATATGCTTCGTTAATTCAAGGCGCATTAATTCCCGATAATAATGTTTTTCGTGAATATTTTAAGGATTTTTTTGTTATTTGGCAGCCTAAAGATATTGTGGGGGGAGATATTTATTTAATTGAGCAGCTTAATGAAGATGAAGTCATTATGATGGTGATTGATTGTACAGGACATGGTGTACCGGGTGCTTTTGTGACCATGTTAGTTAAAGCCATCGAGCGACAATTAATGAGTTATATGGGTAAAGATAGTGCGGAAGTGAGTCCGGCTAAATTATTAGCTTTGTTTAATGGCAGTATTAAGCATTTATTAAGACAGAATGATAAGGATTCTATTTCCAATGCAGGTTTTGATGGCGGCATTCTTTATTATAATAAACGTGATCAAGTGATTAAGTTTGCAGGTGCTAATACGCCCTTATTTTTTGTACAGCATGATGAGTTAAAGGTGTTTAAAGGTAATCGTCATTCAATTGGCTATAAAAAATCAGATGCAGATTATGTCTTCACCGATTATGAAATAGATGCCAGTATTCCCACTAAATTATATTTGACCACGGATGGTTATCTTGATCAAAATGGCGGTGAAAAAGGCTTTCCTTTTAGTAAAAAGCGTTTTATGAATATTATTAATAATTATCATAAAGAGAGTTTTGCAGATCAGCAGGAAATATTTATGTATAGTTTGGCAAGCTATCAGCAGGATTATGAGCGTAATGATGATATTACGTTGATAGGTTTTGAGGTTTAGGGCGTAGACGAGCGATGAAATAATCTTGTTTGGGGCGAAGGCTTTAGCCTACCATTTTAAAAAGTAGACTAAAGTTTACGCCTCACACAAAATATGATTTTCTATAGGGATGGCTTAATCAGCATTAATTTTCAGCAACCAACCTTTGGTCGCAGGGCATTTTCTATCTTCAACAGACACGGTGACACGGGCATATTTACCAATATCAGCGGGTAAACGGCCTTTAAACGCATACACCGTTTGAGCACCTTTCATTTCATTTAAATCTAATTCAACGGGTATTTTTTTAGCGGTGACAGTGACTTTACTTGGATCCGGAATACCTTTTACCCAAAATGAAAATTCTGCTTCGGGTTCAACCATACTTAAATGTGCGGGAATAATATGATTAATAATCGTCGTTTTGCAGCTACCGCCTGCTTTATTGCCGCTACCACCATGATTACCATGCCCGCCTGCTGCAAATACGGATGATGAGGCTAAAAATAAACTGCTACTGATAAGAGAAACTAAGATAGATTTTTTCAATGTTTTATACCTAAACGTGTGTTAAAAATTAAAATAACTCGATATCATCTTCAATATTGGCGTTATTTTTTTGAATAACCCCTTCATCGACTAAGGCTTGATACATAAATGTTTGGTTACGACCATGTTCTTTTGCATAATAAAGGGCGGTATCGGCTTCACCAATAATATCTGAAATGCTCGGCTGACACATAATTTCAGTGACACCAATACTTACGGTAATAGTATCAATTTTAGGGAAATTATGATTTTCAATGTAATGGCGAATCCGCTCAAACGCACTGTTGGCTTCTTTAGATGAATTCGCTTGTAATAAAATAACAAATTCTTCACCGCCAAAACGAAACACATTATCATAAGGGCGTAATAAATTAGTCATAATAGATGAAATTAAAATTAATACTTCATCGCCAAATAAATGTCCAAAATTATCATTAATCTTTTTAAAATAATCAATATCTAATACACCGACCCAAGTACTTTGAATATCAATTTTTCGTTGCGTCTGCCCGCCATTATTTTTAAATTTTTGACGTGAATTATGCTCAATTAATTCAGTGGTCATTTGTTTATTGAGTGCTTCTCTATTCAATAAACCCGTTAATTTATCCGTTTGAGATTTATTAATAAGCTGAATATAATTATTATGTATATTTAATAGCCCATAAATATAACGCGGCGTATCAAAATGAATACCTGTTTCTTCAACAGTTTGAATAAGCAGTGTACAAACCTCTCCCTCTTGATTAGTGCTAGGATAAAGTAAGGTCACTTCATCATGGTCATCATCAAGACTAATGACTTGCTGAGTTTCATTGCATTCTATCGCATCATTAATCGCTGTTTGTAAGGATTCTGACAACTGTTCCTGATGAAATTTAGTATCGGTGTTGGCTATATGTTCGTTGATAAAATAGCATGATAGATGTAAATCTACTTGATTATTAGCGGGGTTTTGCGTAACTTTAAATAAGCGTAATTCTTTAGAGGGAATAGTTTCATGAATGGCTTTTAATAAACTTTTTTCAATGATTTCACGATCATAATGCTGCGTCATTTCTGCCAAACTATTAATGATTTTTAGTGAATTTATTTTTTTCATTTTTTAAAAAAGTTTAAATATAGTGGTGGTCTTTAAACCATTGTACCGCATCACGATAGGCTTCTTTCACCGGTGTCGGTTTTAAACCTAATTCATCAACCGCTCGTTGATGATTACCATGTTTGCCACCACTTAATAAACGAATGGAATGATAATTAAAACGTGGATAAACATGCGGAAAAAATCGGCGTTCTATCCAATCTTTAATAATCGCAATATTCTGCATTAACAAGGCGGGGATAATGACTTTGGGTTTAGCAATACCGGTAAATTCTTCTAACCAGTCTAAGGTTTCTTGTAGGGTGAGTTTTTCACCCGTCAGTAAATAGCGTTCACCAATCACACCTTTTTCCATCGCTAATAAATGCCCCTGCACCACATCTTGCACTGGTACAAAATCAAAGCCGCCTTTAATCGATGCCCGCATTTTACCTTT
>CAJVYO010000044.1 GCA_913009515.1 uncultured Methylococcaceae bacterium | reverse complement strand
TCACATCACTGATATTGGTGGTTTTATCTTTTTTAATTGTAAAACGCGTATAAGGTTGCTCTAAATGAACTTGTTTTATTTTGACGTTTAAAGGCTGCAAGTTAAAATCAATCTGTTTGAAACTAAAATTTTTCCATTTCAAAAAATCTTGATTCAAAATTTGATCGCGGGTATGCAAACTATCAATATTAAAATCACCTTGATAACGCAACGCCAATGCCGCTTGTTGCTGCACCGCTAACTTACCCTGTAAATTTAAATTACCTTTGATAATATCCAGCCGCACAAAAGGTTCTGCATAGGCTTGGAAATCTGCTAAAGCAATTTCATTTATGACGACATCCAAATCCGCAACCAAAGGATTCAATGCGGTTGTGCCTGCTAAACTAATTGTTCCCTGTTGATTAAACCGGGTATTAAACTTAATCGGAAAATGAGCTTTAGAGCCTAATTTAAAATTATTTAAGCTAAAATTCAAATCTGCTAAGGTTAATACTGTTGGTTTTTTATGGGTGTAATCTGTAAATTCAACCCCATACTGCTGTATATTAAACGCCGCTAAATTAACCTGCCATGGCTTAGATTTTTTATCTACAATAACCGCTGCTTTCTGCGTATCTATAGCTTCATCTTGAGTTTCAGAACTTGCAAATAAGGCTTGATAATTTAAAACACCTTGCTTATCTAACCATGCTTTTAAGCGAGCATCTTTAGTCAATATCGATGCAATATTAAGCTGCTTATTTTGCAAATTGACATCAATACCTGTTATCGCCAATAAAGGTACTGAAACTAATGTCTCTGTTGGGGTTTTAAGCTCTAAAGCTTCACTGGTTAAATAACCTTTATCAGCCGTTAGTTTTAAGATTTCAGCGAGTTGCATTTTATAATTTTTCAAGCCTACATCAAACTTAGGCACTTCAATGAATAACTTATCTTTGCCGTATTCAAGCTGTGTTTGTTTTAAACTTAATGCGAATTGTTTAAAATCTATGCTCAAACTATCACCACTCACCAGCTGATAATCTTCAATCTTAAAACTTAAATTTGGTAATGTCGCGGTGATATTAGGCTCTTTTCGTGTATCAGCATAATTAATATCACTGTTATTGATTGCAATTTCTTTCACCGCAAGCCGCCATGGTTTCGTTGGCTCAGTCTGCTCTTTCACTACTGCGGCTTTAGTTTCCGTGTTTACCGGAGCAAATAATTCTGCAATATTTAATAATCCGGCGGCGTTGTAAAAAGCATTTATTTTTAATTGCTGTGTTTCAATTTTAGCAATATCGACTTGTTGCTTGGTTAAATCTAAATCAATGCCTGATACTGAAAAATCAGGGATGACTAAAGGCGACTCGTTTTTTTGATTAGCAAACACTAGATTTTTTGTATGTAACGCTCCGTTAGCCAAATTAAATTTTAATATGTCCTCGTGATAACTAACATCATAATCAAATTTAATCGCTTGTGTCCCTGATAACCACTTAAACTTAACGCGTTCTTGTAAGGCTAATGCCCATATTTTATTAAATGGCAAATCGTCAATCTCTAAATTCCCTTTAGAAAATAATGGTGTGATGCCAAAATCTCCGCGCCATTGCAATCGCATCCCTGAATCCATAACCAAACTAAAACCGAGCTGCGACGACTCATTATGTAAAGTGCTTAAATTACTCACACTCAAATCAATAGGACTTAAAGCTGTTTTTACTGCTTTAGCTTTGGTTGCATCTATAAAATTAACATTGCCCTTATTAATCGCTAATTGCTGAATCACTACAGGAAATAAACCTGCCGAGGCTTGTTTTTCAACTTTCGGCTTACTCTCTGTTAATAAATCACTAAAATTAAACTGTTTATCCTTTAACATTTCAATATTGACATAAGGGGCTGTCAAACTCAGCTCTGAAATCACCAGTGCCTGTTGCTGAAGACTCTGCCAAAATTGAATATCCAACTTAAATTCATCAAAACGCACAAAATCCTGTGAATTTTTTTCTTTTAAAGAAAAGTTCACCAACTGTAAGTTTAAAGAAAAAGGATTAAACACCATATCGGCTAGGCTTGCTTCACGCCCTAAATTGGTTTTAATTACCTCAGGTAATTTCATTACCACTACTTTAGGCAATATAACAAAGCCAACTAAACTGTATAGTGATAATGAGCCTGTTAAAATTAAACCAGCAATATAGCGTTTTTTCATAAATTTAAGTGCTTATCTTTAAAATTATAGATTGTGATAACCGGTTTCTTCATGCAAGGCGATATCTAAGCCTTCTACTTCATCATCAGCGGTAACACGCAAACCCATAACACTATCAATGATTTTCAAAATAATATAACTAAAGCCTGCACTCCATAAAGCAACAACCAGAACAGCTAATGCTTGTACACTGACTTGTTCGATAATACTCACGTCTAAACCCAAGCCACCAAAACTTTTAGCCGCAAACACACCGGTTAAAATTGAGCCGATAATACCGCCCACACCATGAACCGGAAAGACATCTAAAGAATCATCAATTTTCCAGTGTCGTTTCACAATTTGTACCGCATAAAAACACACAATACCTGAGATAACACCAATCGATAATGCCCCAATAGGGCCCACAAAGCCTGATGCAGGCGTAATAGTCCCTAAGCCTGCAACCATACCGGTCACAATCCCTAACACACTAGGCTTACCAAAACGTAGCCACTCAATAATCATCCATGTTAACGCACCTGCCGCCGCACTAATATGGGTCACTAGCATCGCCATCCCTGCTGAACCATCTGAGGTTAACGCACTCCCTGCATTAAAACCAAACCAACCTACCCATAACATCCCCGCTCCGGTCACCACCATCGGTAAATTATGTGGCGGCATAGGCATTGTTGGAAAACCTTTACGATTCCCCAAAACAATCGCCGTGACTAACGCTGAAATACCTGCGGTGACATGAATAACAATCCCGCCTGCAAAATCTTTGGCGCCAAGTTCAGCCAACCAGCCGCCCCCCCAGACCCAGTGACAAACCGGCACATAAACTAATAACGCCCAAAAACCACTAAATATCAGCATCGATGAAAACTTCATCCGTTCGGCAAAACCACCGACAATGAGAGCAGGCGTGATAATCGCAAAGGTCATTTGAAACATAAAAAATACAGTTTCAGGAATATCCCCCGTCAAACTATCAGTACCAACGCCGAATAAAAATACTTTTTCAAATCCACCAATAAACGGCTGTACGCCACCTCCGTCAGTAAAAATCAAACTATACATGCCCATCAACCACATGATGGAAATCAAACAGGTAATCGCAAAACATTGCATTAAAACTGATAACACATTTTTACTGCGTACCAAGCCTGCATAAAATAATGACAAACCCGGCAAGGTCATAAATAACACTAATGCCGTTGAGGTTAAAATCCAAGCGGTATTCGCTTGATTCAACTCATCAGCACTTGCGACACTCGGTAATAACACTAAACCCAATAATTGAAAAAACCTTACATTATTCATCATCACTCTGCCAAGTTAAATTGCTTCATTTCCTGTTTCACCGGTACGAATACGAATGACCTGCTCTAAATTCGTCACAAAAATTTTACCGTCACCAATTTTCCCAGTGTTAGCCGCTTCAACAATCGCTTCAATCGCTTGTTCAAGCATATCTTCAGCTACTGCAATTTCCATTTTTACTTTGGGCAAGAAATCCACCACATACTCCGCGCCACGATACAATTCAGTATGCCCTTTTTGACGACCAAAACCCTTGACCTCGGTTACCGTCACACCCGCTATCCCTAATTCAGATAAAGCTTCACGTACATCATCTTGTTTAAATGGTTTTACAATCGCAGTAATTAATTTCATCAACTTGACTCTCAGATTTATTAAAAAATAAAAGGCTATTTTACACAAAAGCCTAACGCTATTATATTTATACTACTTGCACGCAAATAAAATAACCTAAAAATATAACAGCTTGTTATCATAAGCCTCTTTTTTTACTTCTTTCTATTTTCTTTAATTTTAAGGTTTTCATGCTTTTACTTTCTACCAAACAAGACTGGCTCGGTAATATCCGAGGCGATATCCTCTCAGGCACTGTTGTCGCACTTGCACTTATCCCTGAAGCCATTGCTTTTTCTATTATTGCCGGTGTTGATCCCAAAGTCGGACTCTATGCTTCTTTTTGTATTGCCGTTATCACCGCGTTTTTAGGCGGTCGTCCCGCAATGATTAGTGCCGCGACCGGGGCAATGGCCTTATTAATGGTCACGTTAGTAAAAGACTATGGATTACAATATCTACTTGCTGCCAGTATCCTTACGGGTGTCTTACAAATTATTGCCGGTTACTTACAGCTCGGAAAATTAATGAGCTTTGTGGCTCGCTCAGTAATGACGGGCTTTGTAAATGCCCTCGCCATACTTATTTTTATGGCACAACTCCCCGAGCTAACCAATGTCACTTGGCACGTTTATGCGATGACCGCAGGTGGCCTAGGCATTATTTATTTATTTCCTTATTTTCCGGTTATAGGAAAAATGATACCCTCACCTCTGGTCTGTATTCTAGGTTTGACCGCCATCTCTATTTATTTAGGCTTAGATATTCGTACCGTTGGTGATATGGGCGACTTACCTGATACCTTACCTATTTTTCTATGGCCTGAAGTTCCACTAACCTATGAAACATTAGAAATTATCTTTCCTTATTCAGCGGCTATGGCAATCGTTGGTTTATTAGAATCCCTAATGACTGCCACCATTGTCGATGATATGACCTACACCACCAGCGATAAAAGTCGTGAATGTAAAGGCCAAGGCTTTGCTAATATCGGAGCGGGCTTACTAGGCGGTATGGCTGGCTGTGCCATGATTGGTCAATCAGTAATTAATGTTAAATCAGGAGGTCGCGGACGATTATCCACACTGGTTGCTGGCATATTTTTATTGATTATGGTGGTTTTTCTTAGCGAATGGCTGTCTTATATCCCCATGGCGGCACTGGTTTCAGTGATGATTATGGTTTCTATCGGTACCTTTAGCTGGGATTCAATTATCAACTTAAAATCTCATCCCCTGTCAGCCAATGTGGTGATGATTATGACTGTTACCATTGTTTTATGGACGCATAATTTAGCTTACGGTGTTTTTGTTGGCGTATTACTCGCCTCTTTATTCTTTGCGAATAAAATTGCGCATTTTATGTATATTGATTCAGATATTAACACTGAAAACAACACCCATACTTACACGGTGCATGGACAAGTATTTTTTAATTCTGCTCAAAAATTCACCCAATTATTTAATATAGAAGAAGGTATTAAACATATTATTATTGATGTCAGTCAGGCTCACTTTTGGGATTTATCAGCGGTTGATGCACTAGATAAAGTGGTAATTAAATTTCGCCGCGAAGGAGCCGAAGTTAATATTATGGGCTTAAATGAAGCCAGTGCCACCATTATTGACCGTTTTGGTGTGCATGATAGCCCAGAAGACATCGAAAAAGTTATGGGCGGACATTAAGCAACGTTTAGCGACCTTATTAAAGCTTATTTTAATAAGGTCATGACCCACATTGGTGCAATACAGTACAAAACAATATCAAACAGTCATCATTTATGACAATTCAACCTATAGATGATAAAAATAGCATTCAACATGCACTTTAATAGTGCGCAAATCAAATATCTATTGCTAACTGCATCGATTAAAACCTTATAAACAAGATAAATAATTGATTAATAACAAGTTAAATTATTAGGCATTTATATTGCTTTATTCAAAACAAAATACGCTTTATTACAGGGCGTATTAACAAATTCAAATACTTTTAACAACTATAATAATAAATACCCATGATGACTAAAAAAATACTTTTAAAACGAACCTTCTTAAGTGCAGTCATTTTTGCATCCTTCCAAGCAAATGCCGATAACGGCTTAATTGAAAGCCTATCAGGCGTTAATATTAATGAAACAGCGCCTTTAAAAGATATGGGGCTTGAAGTGGGTATGTGGGCTTCAGCCGGTGTCACTTATGCCTCACATAATCGCAAAGATCACGATAACGCACCTTTATCTTTTAATGATCGTAATAATGAATTTATGTTTAATCAATTAAACTTCTATATCGAAAAAGCACTTGATACTGAAAGTGGTAAATGGGATATAGGGGGACGTATGGATTTTATGTACGGAACTGATGCAGACAATACTTCAGCAGCAGGTTGGGATCAAAATTGGTCACCAAAAAAAGGTTCGGGTAGCTATTACGATATTTCTATGCCCCAATTATACGCTGAAATCTATGCACCCATTGGTAATGGTATCACTGCTAAATTAGGGCATTTTTATACCACTATTGGTTATGAAGTGGTTACCTCACCAGATAATTTTTTCTATTCACATGCTTACACCATGCTTTACGCAGAACCTTTTACTCATACGGGTGCGTTATTTAGCTACGATATTAATGATAATTTCTCTATCAATGGTGGAACCGTACTTGGCTGGGACAATGCAACCACTAATGGTGGTGCATGGAATTTCCTAGGGGGTGGTAGCTGGACCAGTGATAATGAAGCGACTAGTGTCACGGTACAACTTATTTCAGGCGATATGTCTGATGTTGGCCCAAGCATTAATCAAACCATGTATAGCGTAGTCGCTACTCATGATTTTTCCGACAAAATTCACTATGTGTTTCAACATGATTATGGTGTTCAAGAAGGCAACGGCGATTGGTTTGGTGTTAACCAATATTTAACCTTTGATCTCACCGACCAATTTGGTATTGGTTTACGTGGCGAATGGTTTAATGATAAAGGGGCAACACGTGTAGGTAACAGAGGTGCAAATTATGGTGCTATTTCAGTGGGTGTAAACTATAGCCCTGTATCATGGTTTAAATTACGCCCTGAATTTCGTGTAGATTTAGCTGATGAAAAAGTATTCAACGGCGACAGTGAAGATTCACAAATTTCACTTGCAATGGATATGATCGTTACTTTTTAATATAAAATATTTCTCGATTCCCATATTGATACCCTCCCCGCCCTAAAGAGACCGGGTCTTATCGTTTTAATTGATAAAGCAACTTTATTAACATTTGCAATTAAACTCTAAATACTTTATTATATTCGGTTGTTTAAGAACCCTCTTGAACAACCAAATAATGGAGAGCTGGCCGAGTGGCCGAAGGCGCACGCCTGGAAAGTGTGTATACGGTAACGTATCGAGGGTTCGAATCCCTCGCTCTCCGCCATACTATCCTCTAATATAAAATCTATTCTTACGTTTATTTCCCCTATCAAAATCATAACAGCACTCCCTTAGCTTAATGATTTATATGAAATAATACGGGCATAAAACCGATAGGTAAGGTATTATAGGAAATATTTATTTTTTAAAATTCAGTGGTGTTTAACTTTAATTCACCACTAAGCTAGCAGGAAACGCTTAATGACCTCAGACGTATCGTCACCCATAACCTTTGCAGATTTAAACCTTATTCAGCCGTTAATGACAGGGCTGGATGAAGTCGGTTATGAAACCCCTTCTCCTATTCAAGCACTCACTATTCCATTAGTTATGGACGGCCGGGACGTACTGGGGCAAGCACAAACAGGAACAGGTAAAACTGCGGCCTTTGCATTACCACTGTTATCAAAATTAGATTTAAGCCAAAAAGACCCTCAAGTTTTAGTCTTAGCCCCCACACGTGAATTAGCGATTCAAGTCGCTGAAGCCTTTCAAAAATATGCTAAGCACATGAAAGGCTTTCATGTTGCTCCTATTTATGGTGGTCAAGATTATTCAGGTCAATTACGCATGTTACGTCGTGGCGTGCATGTTGTAGTAGGAACACCTGGGCGTGTGATGGACCATATGCGTAAAGGTACGTTAAAATTAAGTAATTTAAAATGCCTAGTTTTGGATGAAGCCGATGAAATGTTACGCATGGGTTTTATCGATGATGTTGAATGGGTATTGGATCAAATTCCAGAAAGCCAAATTGCATTATTTTCAGCAACGATGCCGACGCAAATTCGTCGTATTGCGAATAATTATCTAAAAAATCCAGAACACGTTACGATTAAAGTTAAAACAACGACTGCTGAGACTATTAGACAGCGTTATTGGACGGTGAGTGGTGCGCATAAATTAGATGCCTTAACCCGTATTTTAGAAGCTGAAACCTTCGACGGCATGATTATTTTCGTGAGAACTAAAAATACCACCGTTGAATTAGCCGAAAAATTAGAAGCGCGTGGCTTTTCAGCGGCGGCTATTAATGGTGATTTAGCTCAAAATCAACGTGAACGCACTATTCAAAAATTAAAAAATGGTCAACTTGATATTTTAATTGCCACTGATGTTGCCGCTCGTGGACTTGATGTGCCACGTATCAGTCATGTTGTAAACTATGATATTCCTTACGATACTGAAGCTTATGTACATCGTATCGGACGTACAGGTCGTGCAGGTCGTGAAGGTGATGCGATTTTATTTGTTGCACCACGCGAAAAACGCATGTTAAGTGCCATTGAACGTGCTACCAAACAACGCATTGAATTGATGGAATTACCGTCAACCGAAATGATTAACGATAAACGTGTGAGTCGTTTTAAACAAAAAATTACTGATACACTGGCTAATGACTCATTAGAATTTTATACCAAAATCATTGAGCAGTACGAAACCGAACATGATATTCCAGCAATAGAAGTCGCTGCAGCGTTAGCTAAATTAGTACAAGGTGATGAGCCTTTATTAATGAAAAAAGCCCCTAAAGTGAAAGATGACAATAGCAGACGTGATCGTGATAGATCTCGTGGTCGCGATGGTGATCGTGATAGAAGCCCTAGACGTAAAGGCGGTGCCGCTTTAAACGAAACTATGCAACGTTACCGCATTGAAGTCGGTAAAGACCATGGGGCGAAACCAGGAAATATCGTGGGTGCTATTGCTAATGAAGCCGGCTTAAGTGGTAAGGAAATAGGACAAATTGATATGCACGCTGATTTTAGCGTCGTTGATTTACCTAAAGGTATGCCTGATGAAGTTTTTAAAGGCTTAAAGTCAGTGCATGTTGCAGGACAAAAATTAGAGATTACACCAGCTAAAGAAGGCGAAGTACCGCCGAGACAAGAAAAAACACAGTCACGTCGCAATGATGGCGGTGGTAAACGTCATCGTGGTAGTGATAAATCTAGTCGTAAGCCACGTCGTAGCTCGCGTAAAGATAGTTAAAAACAAGCTCAACCACAGAAAATACAGTAATCAACAGATTGCTGTATTTCTTGTGATTTCTGTGGTTATTCAATCCTCATTAACCCAGAGAAATTCTCCTTATGTTTTCCTTAGAAAATATACCTAGCACCCTACACCACTCCGTTAATTTATCCTTAGAGCATTTCAATGATGCCCTGCAAAAGCATAATTTAACACTTCCCAACCATCCTCAACTCATCAATAGCCTACCTCAAGTCTTTGCTTGCAGTGAATTTGTTGCTCAAAGTTGTGCCAGACATCCGCAGCTATTATTTAATCTTGTTGAAAACGAGCATTTATTTAAGCAAAATATACGCGAACATTACCCTGATTTATTAAAAAGCTATACCTTTAATAATGAAGCGGGCTTAATGAAAATATTACGCCAATTTCGCCAACAACAAATGGTACGCATTGCATGGCGTGATTTAGCTAATTGGTCAGAGCTAGATGAAACATTAGCCGATTTAACCGCTTTAGCAGAAAGTTGTATTCAATTTACACTCGATTATTTATATCAA
>CAJVYO010000043.1 GCA_913009515.1 uncultured Methylococcaceae bacterium | reverse complement strand
TGGAGGGTTTAATGCGTTGTTGTACTAGCGTGGTATTTGGGTCAAGGCTATTAAATTTTGTTTTAGTCAGTTTTTCACCCACATAAACCCCGCGACTCGCATAACTATTAATGGGCTTGAATACCCACTGTTTTTTAGTTTTCCACAGTGTGTCTTTATCGTGGCTGGCTAATAATGAGGTATTAGGCATGGTGTCGTGTAAGTCTGCCGCATAATGAGTAGACCAATCAATAATACGGCGTTTATCCGCGAGTAAGCCATAATGGCGTGGGTTGGGCGTTATACAAACCGATTGCTGTTGCCATGCTTGATTAACTATCTGCATGTCAGGGCTATCAAAATAAAAATCACAATGGCGGTTGTAAATTAAATCAATGTGTTGATTTTCAAAATACAGTTGTCCTGCTTGGCTGGTTAAGTCTGAGGGGTCGATAATAACGGTTTTAATACCGGCTTGCTCAAAGAGCTGTTGAAATTGCTGCATTTCTGCATACAGAAATTGGCGTTCAGGTTGTTCATCAATAATAGCGATTAATTTAGGCGTGGCGGTGTTATCTTGATGAAATAAACGGTATTCGTTTAAGAAATTAGCTAACAATTTTTGAGCGATTTTATCAGTAAACAACGGGGTAGGGTTAGGCAAGCTTTGGCAAGCAAATCCAAGTCCGCCGGTATTGGTATTCACTTCAATTAATTTAACTTGCTGCTCTTCAGTCAGATGAAAATCATAGCCCATCATCACTGAAAAATGTGATATTGATAGTTGTGCGGAGGGCGGTAAATCATCTAATTGTTTAATATAGTTTGTTTGTTCACTTAGAGCCTGTAAATCACGTACCACGCGAATCATTTTTTTAAGGGCATGAAGGGGTAAGTTGACAGTGTAAGGACTAACGCCTAGGGGCAGTGAATTCATATTAAGAGTGTTAGTTTTAAGCACGATTATTGATACAAGTGCGTTATGCTGATAAGGCTTCAGGGTAGCTAATATGATAGCCTTGAATATAATCCACGCCAATGTCGGTTAGTTTTTCTAAAATGGCTTGGTTTTCAACAAATTCAGCAATGGTTTTAAGCCCCATTGCATGTCCGATTTCATTGATAGATTTCACCATCGCATAGTCTATAGGATCATCTGCAATGTCTTTTACAAACACGCCGTCAATTTTAAGGTAATCAATGGGTAGGTTTTTTAGGTAAGCAAACGAAGACATACCGCTGCCAAAATCATCTAAGGCGAATTGATAGCCGAGTTTTTTTAATTGACGCATAAAATGCGAGGCTTTGTTTAAATTAGCAATCGCGGCGGTTTCGGTGACTTCAAAACAGATTTGTTCAGGGGGTATTTGATAGATTGCTTGCTGTTGCTGAATAAACTCAATTAAGGTCTTATCGCACATGGAATCACCACATAAATTAATGGCACATTTCCACGGTAATGTGGTGTTTTTCTGATGTTGATGGTAATGCTGAAAGGTGGCTTTAATCACCCAGCGGTCTATATCGGGCATTAAATTATAACGCTCTGCGGCAGGAATAAAATCATCAGGACAAATAATAGTTTCTCCATTTTGTAAGCGGAGTAATATTTCGACATGGGCGACTTTAGTGGGGCTATTAACGTGGTTAATGGTTTGAGCATAAAGGATAAAGCGGTCTTTTTCGATAGCAGCTCTTAATTGTGTTAACCAAATTAAATCGTTTTTACGGGCTAATACCTGTGTATCTGAAGCATCTACGGTGTGTACACAGTTGCGACCATTTTCTTTGGCGGTATAGCACGCCATATCCGCTGCACTCATAATTTCAGCTAATACAATGGTATCTTTGGTAATGGGAACAATACCTATACTTGCTCCAATATGAAACGCATGCTTTTCCCAACTGAACAGGTAGTCTTTAATCAGCTTGCAAATAGATTGGGCAATATCAGTGGCTTTCTCTAAATGGCAATTTTCTAATAAAATACCAAATTCATCACCACCCAAACGTGCCAGTGTATCGCCATCGCGTAAAGGAGCACTTAATAATGCAGAGACTTGACGTAATAATTCATCGCCTGCGACATGACCACAGGTATCATTAATGATTTTAAATTGGTCTAAATCAATATAAAGCATGGCATGTTCAACTGAACGTTCATAGGCATTACTCATGGAATTATGTAAGCGTCTTTCAAATTCACGGCGGTTATTTAATTCGGTTAGTGGGTCATGAGTGGCTTGATAATTCAATTCTTGTGCCATGCGTCTAGCTTGGGTGACATCATGAAACACTAACACCACGCCAATCAGTTTGCCTTGTTTATCGCGAATAGGGGCGGCAGAGTCTTCAATAGCAAGGTCAGTGCCTTGTTTGTTAATTAAAAGAGTATGGTTGGCAAGTCCAATAATTTTATTTTCACGTATACAGCGGAAAACGGGATTTTCACACTGAATACGCGTAGCTTCATTAATGATATTAAACACGGTATCTAGGGGCTGGCCTTCAGCCTCCGTTAATGACCAGCCTGTAAGTTCTTCTGCAACGGGATTTAGATATTGCACTTTACCATCGGTATCGGTGGTAATCACGCCATCGCCAATAGAATGTAAGGTGACTTGAATACGCTCTTTTTCTTCGCGTAATTGTTGTTGAACCTGCTTACGTTGATTAATTTCTTGATTGAGTTTTTCAGTACGTTCAGCAACCATTGATTCAAGATTTTGTTGATAATTCAATAATTCTTTTTCGGTATTTTTAGCGTTAATGGCACTGTCGATGGTCACAGGTAGCAGTGTTAAATAATGGGCATCCATATCTTTACTTAAATAATCATATGCCCCTTTTTTAATCGCCTGTACGGCGATTTCTTCAGCACCGTTACCCGTGACAAAAATAGCGGGTATGACTTTATGAATTTTTTCAAGAATATCAAAGCCTGTGCCATCGCCTAATTCATGATCGAGTAAGGCAATATCAAAATCATGTTGTAACAGTATTTCATTGGCTTCGGCTACTGAGCTGGCAATCATATAGTGATATGGTAATTGCTCGCGTTTTACAAAGCGTGTAAAACTCATTTGGTCAGTGAGATTATCTTCAACTAATAATAATTTTATATCTGTCATAAAGGTAACTCATTCATTGACCAATAGTTATTTAATAATCTGATAGATTCAACAAATTTGTCATATTCCAGCGGTTTAAGCATATAGCCTGCAATGCCCTGTGTATAACAATACATAATATCTTTTTCTTCTTTAGACGAAGAGAGTATGACCACGGGTATATGCTTTAATGCTGCGTTCTTTTTAATCTGATTTAGAAACTCCAAGCCATTCATAATCGGCATATTGATATCTAATATCACTAAGCAAGGATGAGGAGGATGTATGGCATTCAATAAAATATCAAACGCCATTTTGCCATTGGTGGCGACTAATAATTCATTAGTGATGTTGAGTTGTTTAAAGCAGCGTTTAATGGTCATGATGTCTACCGCATCATCTTCTACCAACAAAATAGGTTGTAAACTATTCATAATTATTATTTTTCCTGTTTTTAGGTAAGGTAAAGCTAAATTTACAGCCTTTGCCTACTTCTGATTGCAGTGAAATTTTACCACCCCAATTAGTAATGCTTTTTTCTATCAAACTTAATCCCACGCCAGTACTGTCGGTAGTGTCTTTTGCTGCTAAGGTATGAAAAAGCTGAAACACTTTTTGTTGATGTTCTTTCGCAATCCCCTGCCCATTATCTTGCAAGCTGAACTGCCAATGCTGCTCGTTTGCTTCACAACTAAACTGGATAACACCTTCTTTTTTATCGTTGTATTTTATCGCATTATCCAATAAATTTTGAATTACTTGAAATAATCTTATTTTATCAGCGGTGAGTGTGGGCAAGTCAGGTTGCACCACGAGTTTGATATGTTCAGGTGGAACAACGGTATTCACTATGTCGGCAAATAAAACATTTAAGTCGATAGTTTCGTAAATGATTTTGGTGCGACCGATACGTGAGTATTGCAAAATGCCTTCTATCATATCGTGCATCCGCTTGGCACGACCGCGTAACAAGCTCATTTGTTCGCGGCCTTCCTCGCCAAAAGCCTCTGCATAATCTTCTTCTATCCACGCTGAAAGTTGATTGATAGCCCGTAACGGAGCTTTTAAATCATGCGAAACAACATAGGCGAAATTTTTTAATTCTTCATTGACCTCATTTAAGGCTTGGGTACGTTTGGCAACGCGTTGTTCTAAGGTTTTATTGAAGTGTTCTATTTTGTCGTAATTTGTTTGCATTTCAGTCATCAATAAAACATTATGCAGGGCAATCGATGCTTGAGTGGTTAAGAGTTTAGTTTGCTCTATTTGTTCAACGGTAAAAATATCTGCCACTAAATGATTTTCTAAATATAAAACCCCTAATACTTTTTGCTGTTTTATTAAGGGTAAGCATAAAATTGATTTTAACTGTTGTTCAATCACCGTTTTATCGGTAATGAAATCGCCTTCATGATGGGCATTATTTAATAAGATGCTTTCTTCAATACGAAACACATAATTGACAATCGCCATGCTTAATGTGCTGGTGTCGCTGCTATTAACGGATTCTATTAATACTTCAACATCGTCTTTTTTTTCGGCTTTGGCAAAAAGCGTTAAATTTTGGTTTTCAGCAATAAGTAGGAAACCATTTTGCACGCCTAAACGCTGCATAATGGCTTTCATAATCGTTGATAATAGCGTGTTTAGGTCAAGTGCTTGGGTAATTTGTTGGCTAGCGGCTAATAAGTATTGAATATCTTGTAATTGTCCCAAGGAGGCGTATTCATCATTAGCAGGGGCTGTTTCAGAGGTAATGAGTGCATAGCGTGTGATGAGTTGTTGAGCTTTAATATCAGCACCACATTGTTGATAACCTAATAAGGCGTGCTGTAAATAGCTTTCTGCGTTTCGATGTTGGTGCTTAAGATGTAGTTCCCCTAGACGTTGTTGGCTAAAGGCTTCCAGAAAGGTATAGCCTTGTTGATAACTACTATCAATAGCAGCTAAATAATGGCTGCGAGCTAGGTTGAAATCATCAGTATGAAAAGCCTGTTCAGCAATCATTAAGGCAAGATAAGGCTGATACATCACGCCTAAATCAGCCCATGTTGAAACCCGCTGCAAACAATCGTCTAAAATAGCGTGTTCTTGTTGAGTAATATCTGTTTTTTGGACGATATTGAGATAGCGGAATACAAACCATAAACGGTTTAAACTGTTGTCGGTTAAGCTGATTAAACAGGGTTCAGCCTTATCAATATTTTCGACTGATTTATGCGTATCGCCTAAATAATAATGTGCCATTCCCGCGAGTATGTAATAGGTGCCAATCGACACAATATGCATATCTTTTTGCCAAAGGGCGAGGGTTTTCGCTATTTTTTGAGAGCTATAGTGAGGAATATGAGTTTGCATTAAGGAAGACCAGCCCATTAAGGTACTTTTTCCTAAACCTAAGGATAACGATAAATTATAGCGATTGGAAAAACTGTTGCATTCAATCGCAAGATTATGGATTTTCTGCATATCCTTACCCTGAAGGATTAAATACCAGAGATAAGGCCCAAAATCGATACCGACATGAAACAGGTCGCCGCAACGTTTACCACGATCAATATTGTGCTGACAGCGTTCAATCATAGCTTCAGCGGTTTTATGATTATGGCTGATAAACCATAACAAAGCACTCATGCCTCGCATGGCACCGAAGGTATTCGGATAGCGTTCTGCAAAGGTTAAGGCTAAGTTCTCATAACGTAGTGATAAGTCATAACGCCCTTGGGTTTGTAAAAATAACCCCACTAAGGCAAAACTGATTGAGGCATTTTCATCAATACCGCCCAGTAAACAATTTTCAACCGCTTGAAAGGCAGCTAAAAAACATTGATTTAACATGCCCGCCAGATAATAATCAGGTAATATATCACCGCAAATACCCACCTCAATTAATAAAGCTCGGTCATGACTGGGTTTTATAGTGAGAATTTCCTGCCAAATATCACGGTTAGGCTGATGAAATTGAGCGGAAAGCTGTTCAATTTTCTGCATTGCTAGTGCATTATCATCTGGAATACGGCGATTAAAATAATCTAAGCCTCGGTTGCCTGTTTTAATAGCTTTTTTAAATTGTCCGAGAGACGATAAACTGATGGCTTGTTCGTATAAGCAATCTGCACGGTCTAAATGATTATTGGAGCGTTGAATAACAATTTCTAAGGTATTTTCAGCGGCATCTTGATGACCGAGTGCCATTTCGGTACGGGCTAAATATTTATACAGTGAGAAGATAAAGGTGTAGTTGTGCGTCCAATCCTTATCATTGCTCATATTTTGAGCCAGTTGAAAATAATAATAGGCACTGTCTATGGCGAGAGAATCCATTGAGGCGATACCCGCAGCATAATATAAGGCCGCTTCTTGAGAGCAGGTGGCTGGATTGGAAGCCTTAGCAGAACCTGCGGCATCTAAATGTTGCACAATGGCAAATAAATTATCCAATTTTTCGTAAGCACAATCTGCTGGGATAGTTTTTATTAAGGCGGTTGCAATTTGATCATGTATTTTTTGTTTATGCTCGTCATCAATTAAGCGTTCTGCCGCTGCTTGTACTTGGTCATGAAAAAATACTATTTGTTGGTTATCACGCAATAAAATATTTTGTAAAAAGGCTTCTGCTAGGGCATGATTGAGTTCGGGCATCGTCATGTTGACCGTGAGTGCTAGGTCTTCTGCTTCAAATCTTGCCCCTAAAATAGCCGCAATGCCGAGTATTTTTTGCAAGGATAACGGCAGTTTTTGAATTTTATCTTTAAATAAATCTCGTGCGGTTTCAGGGATATGGGTATGCCGTAATTGTTCATCGTCCCATGCCCAAAAACCATCTTCATTTAAATGTAGATGTTGATAGCTATGTAACCAACGTAAGCTTTCATTGACAAATAATGGATTACCCATTGAGGTATTAAAAATCACCTTTGCCAAGGCTTCAGTCCGTGACGCATAGGTATTTAAAATATACGCGGTCATTTCATTTACATCTTTAAGCGTTAGGGTTTCTAGCCTAATTTGCAGCAGGGGACGTTGTAATTGTTGAGCTTTTTCAATTAAGTATGTTAATCGGTGGGTATTGTCGACTTCATTATGCCGATAAGCCCCTATCCAAAATAAATAAGGATAATCGCTGGCGTTAGTAAAAATATACTCTAATACATCAAAGCTGGCACTGTCGCACCATTGTAAATCATCAATAAACAGGGTGAGGGGATGTTTTTTGTTTGCCAGACAAGTAATAAATAAACCCATGGTGTCATTAAAACGGTTACGGGCTTCAACGGGCGGTAAATGAGGTAGGGCAGCAGGTTTACCTATAATTAATTCCAATTCAGGGATTAAATCGGTGATTAAGCGGGCATTGTTACCTAAGGTTTTCTGTATTAAGTCACGCCAATATTGTTGGCGTTCATCATCTTCCGTGAGGTAGGTTTTAATTAAATGGGTAAACGCTTGCACTAACGTGCTGTAGGGAATATGTTTTTGAAATTGATCAAATTTTCCTGCACAAAAATAACCGTGATTGCTCACGATGGGTAATTGTAATTCCTGAATTAAGCGTGTTTTACCAATACCTGAATAACCTGAAATTAAGGCGGAACGAAAGTACCCTGACGCACTTTTTTCAAACTCTTGTAGCATGTGTTGCTTTTCAGTATTCCGTCCGACCATAATAGAAGGAATGGTGATTTGATTACTAAAATCGTGACGCTTTAAGTTGAAACTATTGATTGCCTGTTTGGTTTGCCATTGTGATAGGCACTGCTCTAAATCGGCTTTTAAACCTGATGCGGTTTGATAGCGTTTTTCAGGGGCTTTTTGTAATAGTTGTTCAACAATATCGCCTAATATGACGGGTATTTGAGGATTAATAGACTCAACACGTTGCGGGGTGGCGGCTAAATGTGAATGTAAAATAGTGACAGGGTCATCAAATGAAAATGGCGGCGTACCGGTTAAGGCTTCATAAATGATAATACCGATGGCATATAAATCAGTATTATAATTGACCGAATATTTAATTTTTTCGGTTTGTTCTGGTGCAAGATAAGGCAAGGTATGCTGACAAAATTGGGCATCATAAATAAAGTGACTAAGCTGGTTAATATCCAACACTCTAATATTATCTATAATCTGTACGATAAGCGTATCAGGGTCAAGTAGTACGTTGTTAGGTTTTAAGCCTTTATGGATATGACCTGCTTTATGCAAATCGCCTAAGCTGTGAACCAGCGAAATTGCGACGGTCAGTATGTGTTCAATATTAAAGCCTTGTTGCTGTTGCTGTAGCCAGTCGGTTAGCGAGTAATCAGTTATAAAATCTTGGATTAAAAAGAAATTATCATTATCGGGCTGAATAATTGTCGGGTGAGTGCTTTGTGTTAAAGGTAGGTTGCTCTGTTGTTCAATTTGTTGTTCTAAGTATTCTTTAACATTTGCAGAATTGAAAGGCGCTTTAATTTTTCTGAGGACTTTTATCTCGTTAGGTTTATCGGGAGCAGACACTTTAAAGATTTCAGAGTGCATACTCGTCCCTAATTTCTGCAAAATTTGATAATTAAAGAGTGTTGTCATGTGCTTTGTCCTCAATTTAATTTTAGCGTAGGGTATTATTTTAATGCTGAATGCTCATTAATTCACCTTGTTTATTTTATGGCTTGTCGCTCAAATACTATACAATAGTCAATCCACTTTTTAGCGATTTAAGATGATGATTCATGACTGATAACAATGAAATACCTGTGAAAAAACGAAGTCGCGGGATTTATTTATTACCTAATTTATTTACAACAGCTGCTTTATTTTCAGGATTTTATGCAATCACCTCTGCTATTTCGGGGAATTTTGAAACCGCAGGTATGTTAATTTTTATTTCGTTAGTGCTGGATGGGCTCGATGGTCGAGTGGCACGCTTAACTAATACCCAAAGTGATTTTGGGGCAGAATACGATAGCATGGCAGATATGATTTCCTTTGGCGCTGCGCCTGCGGTGATTATGTATTTATGGTCATTAGAAAGTTTAGGGCAGGCGGGTTTAATTGCAGCCTTTATTCATTTAGCTGGCGGGGCATTGCGTTTAGCACGTTTTAATACCCAACTAGGCACTGAGGATAAGAGTTATTTTCAAGGCTTGCCTAGCCCTGCCGCTGCTGCGATTTTAGCGGGTTTTGTTTGGGTGAGTGAAAAGTATGACTATGGCTTACATGAATGGACGTGGTTTATTGCTATTTTAACCATTGCCACGGGTCTATTAATGGTGAGTAATTTTCGCTATTACAGTTTTAAAGATATTAACTTACGCGGTAAAGTGCCTTTTGTGGTGATGATTGGCATCATGTTAGGCGTTGCGGTGTTATTATCTAATCCTGCGACGGTATTATGCCTGTTCTTTTTTGGCTATGCCTTATCAGGTCCTTTATTTACGATATTATTATTACGTCGTAAACGTCAAGATCGGGTTAATTAGTGAATCGCTAATTAGCAAGAGACTTCTTTTAACATAAGTCGGTTTTTTAACCGCACTACTCAATGAGTGGACTATGAAAGACAATTTAATTATTTTTGATACAACTTTGCGTGATGGTGAGCAAAGTCCAGGTGCGTCAATGACGCGTGATGAAAAAGTACGCATTGCCCGTGCGTTAGAACGGATGAAAGTCGATATTATTGAGGCGGGTTTTCCTGCGGCAAGTGAGGGTGACTTTTTAGCGGTACAAGCAGTCGCTGATGCAGTGAAAGAAAGCACCATTTGTGG
>CAJVYO010000042.1 GCA_913009515.1 uncultured Methylococcaceae bacterium | reverse complement strand
CTTTTTTAATTGGACTTGCTCCGATAGCCTGTAAACTGGCAACGTGTTGCTGATATTCTTGCATCCATTCAATGTAATACTGCAGCCCAATGGAAAAGTTTTTAAAGACTTCTTGTTCATAACCAATCAAAAACCGAGCTTCGCTATTCGGTGTAAACGGATTGTTCGCACTGCCTTTTTCGTAGGAGTCATTATAGCCGACTTCAATATTCATTATTCCAGCGCCTACTGGACGACGTAAACTAGCTCCCATCGAACGCATTACCGGATAACGGTTGCGTCCTGTTGCAGGGTTAAAGCCAAAGGGGCTTTTCCAAAAACCGTGATAACCGTATAACGCGAGTTCATTAACGCCAATATTTTTATAGAGTCGCATCGCATATTCTTCAGTATAAGGGCGTTCAGGATTTACAATGGCATTACTGCCAGCTAATGATTGGCTCATGGGATTGTAATAAGAAATTTTATCACCGGTAATGCCTCTATCCGCATCAAACCACGGAATAAAAATAAAATCTAAATTAGCATAATCAGAAAAAAATGACGTTTTAATGACATCAGAAGGGGCTTTAAGGTATTTTAAATCCCGTCCTGTAAAAAAGGCTTGCCAATCTTTAGGAAATAAATCGTTGATAAAGACTAAATCACCGGTTCCCCATGTTAGGATTTGACGACCAATTTTAACATCCATAAACTCTAAGGGGCTAAACGCAATATTTGCTTCACGTAAATCTAACCAGCCCTTACCTTTATCTAAGGCAATATTATGAGAATTATCGGTTCTAACATCGTAAAGTAAATCAGTGGTGATATTAATTGCCACAGGCCCAATATCTTTTTGTAGTGCGATTTGTAAGCGTGTTTCTGCTAACGATAATAATTTTTCATAAGGGTCAGTTTGTGTACGCACCCCCGCACGTAAATCCCAGAATCCTGTGACATTAATAAACGGTTCATTGTTATCTTCTTCATTGTTTTCAACGTTGTTTACGGTGGTTTGATTTAACCCTGAAGGTAAAGAGGGACTCGTATTTAAGCCGCTAGGTAAACTAGGTGAGCCTAAACCACTGGGTAATGAAGGTGAGCTGTTTAAACCAGCGGGTAAAGCAGGTGCAGATTTTTTTGGACTAAGCCCTGACGGTAATACGGGGGGAGCTGCCTGTGCAAGCGGAATAATGAAGGAACTTAAGAGCAGAATAGATAAACGCATAGGCTTGGGAACTTAAACCCTCTCCAGAGGGAGAGGGTTGGGTGAGGAGGAAGAGACGTTATTGGGTGTAAAAATTAACGTAAATATTTTCGCGGAGCTTTTCTTAAAAAGCGTTCGGTAAATATTTCATCGGGCAAGCCAACATCATATTGCACTTTGCTATACTCCATTAACGTGCTGCTGCCTGTACTGAGGTTTTTAGCAAGGGCTTTAGTAATGGTTTCATGCCCTTGAATGGTCTCAACAGCTAGTGCGGTATAACTTTTATATTTAACGCCTTTTTTATCAAAATATTCAGTTTGAATGGGTAAAAAACTGGTTTTATGAATATACATCACATATTTTGAAAACTCGACACTTGCGGCATCGACAGGTGTATTTTCAAGAATATAGTAATTATCATCTTCACCGATTAAGGTATGAGTATCAGCACTGAGATTACGTCCCGATACATCTTCATATAAATAATCAGAGCCAACAAAACTAGTGCGTTGGTCAGTTGCGGCAATACGTTTGACTAAATCCAGTGCGGGTAAATATAACCAACGGTCATCATCGGCCTCTAATTTTTTCAATACCAAAAACACCATTTTATTCACGTCAGCAGGGCGATTAAAATACACATACATTTTTTGCTCACCTTGATACGCATGATTGGCTATTTCATCGCTGGTGGGCATATCTTTTCGCAAAATAGTAAATTCTCGCGTGCGGGTGCGATTTTGAGCATCAGTAATGGTCATTTTTACTTTTGCTTTACCATCTTGCCCTTTGTAATAGGTTTTATAGTTGGCAGTGTGAATAATGTCATCGACGCTTGGAGTTGCAAGTGCTAACGAGCTTGCTAATCCAATACTAGCCGCTAATAATAAGTGTTTGAAATTCATAGTCATCTCCAATTATGCATTGTTGGGTTGTTTAAAAAATACCCCTTGCATAAGGGTAATAAAAGCGGGCAAAATCAATAATGAACTGATGCCTGCCATAAATAAAATAGACGCGATAAAAATACCGACGGTTTGATACGGGACCAACGGGGCGGCTAATAACGGGGTAAAACCGACGCCGACAACAATCGCATTTCGAGCAATCGCCATGGCGGGTTCGCTAAATAAGGGTTCAATGGCTTTTTCCCATGAGCCATAAGTTGCCGTGTATTCTCTGGCTCTGCTTAAAAAGTGAATCGCATAATCTACCGCTAAACCAATACTTAATGAACTTAATACCGCAGTTGGCATATCGTAATCTTTGCCGATTAAACCAATCACGCCGTAAATTAAGCCAACCGTGACGGTTAATGGAATCATGGATAATAATCCCCATGAAAATGAGCGGAACATTAATGCCATCATAATCAAGACAATCACAAAGCTGCCTGCAAAAGACTCAAACATACCCATGACCATTTTATCTTGCCAAACCACATTAATATGCGTTAAACCAAACCATTTTGCTTGTAAATTATACGGCATTGGGTGTTGTTGAATATAGTCTGCAATCAAGGTTTCCATTTTTTCCATATCTTGATTATCACCGCTTTGCATTTGTATCCATAAGCTAGTTTTACGATAATCAGGGGTGACAAAATGCCATAAATCATGCGGTCGATGACTATTTTGAAAGGTAATCAACGTTTGGGCAATCGCACTTGAGCTATCAGGAATACGATATTCTTCCTGTTTACCCAATAATAATTCACGATGCACAGTTTTAACCACATCACTGAGACTATTTGATTTACCAACTACCTCAATATTATTAATATACGCTTGTAAATTTGCTAAATAATGAAGTGCCTCCGGTTGTTTGAAAATTTCACGGCGTTGTTGCTCGCTATCAATGAAAAGTAAGGCTTGATCCCAGCCATCATATTCTTCATCGCTAGCTGTATCGAGTTTTTTATTAATTAAGTCAATTAACTGTAATTCTAAGCTATTTTTATCAAGCTTAGAGTCTTTAATTAGTGTAGCAAGTAGGTTGAAGGCATTATGTGTATCGTAACCTGCTTGAATGGCTGTTTCTTCGGCAGCTGTTAAACGCTGTAATAAAGTAGGTTTAAAGTTTTGTGCGGTGGTATTTTCAGTGGCTTTTTCTTCAAGTGCTAAATACGCCATATAAGTGCCGCCAAAATGTTCATTTAAAACACGGTCAGCAACACGAATCGCATGTTCTTCATTAAACCATTTAATAGGGTTATCATTAATATTAATTTTACTAATACCATAGCCTGCAACACCAATTAATGAAAAGGTAATTAATAAAATAACCATCGGCTGATGATAAGTAAAACGGCCTAATTTAATTAATAAACGTGCCATAAAGGTTTTATTAGCATGGGCATTTTCTTCTTTTTTATCAGCTCGGCTACGAATAAACGCAGCTAGTTTTTCATCTGGAATACCTATAATAAACGCGGGAATAAAAGTAATTGACCAAATCCACGCTAAAAATACCCCAATGGCAATAAAAATACCAAAGGTTTGCACGGGAGGAATAGGGGTTAAGACTAATGAAGCAAAACCGGCAATGGTTGTTAAAGTGGTAATTAACATCGGTGTGAATAATTCATTCATCACATGAATAATGGTTTTGCGTTTATCTTGAATTGTATTATAACGATCAAAGAAATCCGACAGAATATGCACGGCATCTAAAATAGCAATGGGCATAATAAAAATCGGAATCATCGAACTCATAATATGGATAGTATTGCCGGTGATAACCAAAATACCCATGGTTGATAAGGCACATACCATCGCTACAATCATCGGTGAGGTGACAAAAATTAATTTTTTGAAAAACCACCATAATAATAGGAAAATAACTAGCATCGCTGACGGTGCTGACATAGCCATTTGCTTAAACATTTCGACACCAAAAGTATCTTCAGCAACGGGTAAGCCTGTAATATAGTAATTTTCTTCAGTATCACCAAATTCTGCAATTTTAGTTAATAAGGCTTCACGGACTTGATAACTTAAATGCTTATCGGTAATCGGCAAATATAAGGCTAATGCTCCACCATCTTCACTGATTAAAGTGCCTTTCAAAAAAGGAATATTTAAGGCACGTTTTTTAATTAATAAGGCTTCTTCATCAGTGGTCGGTGCTTCTGGCATTAACCAGCTAAAATTAACGGTACCTAAACCACCTTGTTCCATATTATCAACCGTTGACGGTGATAATATATCAACGGCAATCACGCCAGCAGTTTTAGTCGCATCATGCTCATCAGGCCAGCTTAAACTCATTGAAAATTGGGTTAAAGCATGAATATTAGCGAGTGTTTTAGGATTAAAAACGCCGTTAACATTGTCTTCATTGCTAATGCCGACGACCACAATATCACTCAATGAAAATTCTTTTTTCATTTGGGTGTTATAAACTCGTGCAGGGTTATCTGCCGAGAGCATATTTTCAGGGTCAGTATCGACTTTAATGGTGTGTAAAAAATTAAGTTCTTGAGGAAAGAAATTAGGTAGCACGGCAAGTGAAATAATCACTGCGGTAATAAAGGTCATTAATAAGGTAATCACACGCGGGTGATTGATGGAAAACAAGACAATAGGATTGACTGTTTCTGAATCAGAATGTTGATTCATTTAAAACTCCAATAAGGGGTGTAAATTAATAAAATAAAAGATATTGTTGCAAAATGCTTGATTGGTATTTTAGAGAATGCTAATATAAAAGCAAGTGAAATTTTTATATATATAAAACTCACGATATTTAAAGCTATATCAACGAAGTATAAAATAAATAAAGTTTGATATATTTTCTTAAAGTGTAGGCGGAGTAGACTCATGGCGAAGATTGTTGTTTTAGGTGCGGGAATTGGTGGTGTGCCAATGGCGTATGAAATGAAAGAAATGGTTGAAAATAATCATGAAGTGGTGGTGATTTCGGATTCACCGACCTTTCATTTTGTACCGTCTAATCCATGGGTGCCACCCAAATGGCGTACCCCTGAAGAATTAAAAATTGAACTTGCTCCGGTATTTAAGAAAAAAGGTATTGAGTTTATTCAAAAAGCGGCGACTAATGTAGATGCTGAAAATAGTCGGATAGAATTAGCTGATGGTGGGGTAGTTGAATATGATTATTTGATTATTGCTACTGGACCGCGTTTAGCATTTGATGAGGTGGAAGGTTTGGGGCCTGAAGGCTATACAACATCCGTTTGTCATGTAGATCATGCAGAAATTGCGGCTCAGGATTGGGAAAAATTCATGGAAAATCCGGGGCCTATTGTAATCGGTGCTGTTCAAGGTGCTTCTTGTTTTGGCCCTGCTTATGAATATTTAATGATTCTGGAAGCAGAATTGCGTAAACGTAAAATACGTGACCAAGTACCCATGACCTTTGTTACCTCTGAACCCTATGTTGGGCATTTAGGTTTAGGGGGTGTCGGTGATACTAAAGGTCTTATGGAAAGTGCTTTACGTGAAAAAACCATTAATTGGGTCACTAATGCGAAAGTAGATAAGGTGACTGAAGGCATGATGTTTGTTACTGAGGTAGATGAAGACGGGATTGAAAAGAAAAAGCATGAATTAGAGTTTAAACATTCTATGATGTTGCCTGCTTTTACGGGTATAGATGCGGTGCGTCACACTAAAGCAAAAGGGTTAATCAATCCACGGGGTTTTATTATTGTCGATGAGCATCAACGCAATCCAACCTTTAAAAATATTTATTCAGTGGGTGTATGTGTGGCATTACCACCTGTCGAAAAAACACCGGTACCAGTAGGTACGCCAAAAACAGGATACATGATTGAATCAATGGTCACCGCAACAGCACATAATATTGCCGCTGAATTAGCAGGTAAAGAGCCGTCAGATAAACCGAGTTTAAATGCCTTATGCTTAGCAGATATGGGTGATAGCGGCATTGCCTTTTTAGCGGTGCCGCAAATTCCACCGCGTAACACCACTTGGTCGCAACAAGGTAAGTGGGTGCATTTGGCTAAAATAGGCTTTGAAAAATATTTTATGCGTAAAATTGCCAAAGGCATTAGTGAACCATACTACGAAAAAATGATTTTAAAATTTATGGGCGTAGTACGCTTAAAATAGGATTATGAAAATGAGTGTTGAACGGATTGTTTTTGCAGTAGCAGGATTATTTATTTTAATCAGTGTAGGATTGTCACAGTATCATGCGATTGAGTGGTTATGGTTTACAGCGTTTGTGGGTGCTAATTTATTGCAGTCGGCGTTTACAGGATTTTGTCCTATGGCGATTATTTTAAAAAAATGTGGCGCGAAGACGGGATGTGCATTTTAAGTAATTAATCTGTTTAAGCATTAGTTGCCTCTTAAGGTTTGTTGTTAAAGAAGAAGCTTGTTTATGGTAAGCTTCTTTTTTTTTGGATGTTATTTATAGAATAGTAACGTAAGCTCTAGTAATGCTTTGTTTTTATAATAAGGAATAAGGTGTTTTTTACGATTTTTTATTTTAAATAATTCTATGTTTTATGCTTTTTAAGTGTATGAATATTGTGAAGCATTCTATTGCCTTTTATAATATGAAGATGGTTTTCAAATAATAGAATAATTGCTGGATCAATAGCGGAGATTGAGGGTAATGGCAGAAGAAATAGATGAAGAGGGAGCTAAAAATTCATCATCAAAAATGATGATAATTATTATTGCACTCGTTGTAATATTAGGCGGAGCAGCTTATTTTTTTATGTTTATGGGTGATGATACTGCAGCAGTAGAGCCAGAACAAACCAGCATCGCCGATGATAATACCTTATATTTCACAATAAAAAATCCGTTCTTTATTGATTTTTCAACCAGTGAAAATATTAAAATGTTGCAAGTGTCAATTGCCTTATCGGTTGATAATGAAGAAACCATTGGTTTCTTGGTTAAACATGAACCGATGATTCGTAATAATTTTTTAATGCTAATTCGTGGCAAAGTACCTGAAGATTTATATACCAGTGAAGGTAAGGAAATGCTAAAGGCGGCTTTAGTTGAAGAAATGGAACATATTATAAAAAAAATGGGTGGCCGCAGTAAGTACGATGTTAAGAGTTTGTTTTTTACTTCTTTTGTGATGCAATAATTATGTCAGATATTGATTTACTTTCTCAGGATGAAATTGATGCTTTAATGGGGGGAGGGAATAGCGATGACCCCGTTGAAGAAGAAGTAATAGATCCTAGCGTTGTACGTGAGTATGATTTTTCAACCAGTGAACGTATTGTTCGCGGCAGAATGCCAACACTTGAAATGGTGAATGAGCGTTTTTCACGTTATTTTAGATTATCTTTATTTAATTTTTTACGCCGATCAGCTGAAATTACAGTGGCAGGTATTAAAATTCAAAAGTTTTCTGATTATGTGCAAGGGTTATTTGTCCCCACTAATTTGAATATTGTGCGATTTAGTCCTTTAAGAGGCACAGCACTGATTGTTATTGAACCGAGATTAATTTTTACGGCCGTTGATAATTTTTTTGGTGGTGGTGGAAATTATTACAATAAAGTAGAGGGTCGAGAATTTTCACCAACAGAAATGCGCATCATCAAAATGGTGTTGGATATGATTTTTGTTGATTTGAAAGAAGCTTGGAAGCCTGTTATTCCACTTGAGTTTGAGTATGTAAACTCAGAAGTGAATCCTTCCTTTGCCAGTATTGTTAGTCCGGCTGAAATGGTGATTGTTTCGGATATCAACGTAGTTTTAGAAGGCGGCAGTGGTAAGATTAGTATTGCGATTCCTTATGCGATGGTTGAGCCGATTAAAGATTTATTAGATGCGGGTCTATCAAGTGATCAAGAAGATGAAGGGGCAAGTTGGCAAGGTTCTGTGCGGTCAGAAGTAATGAATGCGACAGTTAATCTGAGTAGTTTACTGGTCGAGAAGACCATGAGTTTAAGTGATGTCATTAATTTTCAAGAGGGCGATATTATTCCAGTTGATATTCCTGATGAGGTTATTATTTCTTCTGAGGCAACGCCTATTTTTAAAGGGACGGTTGGTATGTCCGATGGCAATTATGCCGTAAAAATTAGAGAAAGAATTGCTGCTGACGATGATGAGTCTTTAATTAAGCGATAGGTTTTAAGTAATAAAAAATTAGAGTATTTATGACTTATTATGCAGAGATAACAAATTTTATACCCAAAAGCGAGATTTATAAATGAGCGAAAATGAACAAACTGCTGGTGCACAGGATGATGGTTTAGCCGACTGGGGAGATGCCATGGAAGAACAGGGTGTACCTGCTGAAGATGATGGTTTGGCAGGATGGGGAGACGCAATGGAAGAGCAGGGCGTTGAAGCTGAAGATGATGGCTTGGCTGATTGGGGTGATGCCATGGGCGAACAAGCTGCAGAAGCAGACCCTATGGAATTTAAAGAATTAGAAAAAGGTGCATCGGCTGATGGCGATGATGTTAATTTAGGGGTTATTTTAGATATTCCCGTGACTATTTCTATGGAAATAGGCCGTACCGAAATTAATATTAGAAATTTATTGCAGTTAAATCAAGGTTCTGTAGTTGAGTTAGACCGTTTAGCGGGAGAACCTATGGATGTATTAGTTAATGGAACATTAGTGGCTCACGGTGAAGTGGTAGTGGTTAATGAGAAATTTGGTATTCGTTTAACAGATGTCATTAGTCCTGCTGAGAGAGTAAAAAAATTAACATAAGACATATTATTGTTTATGTCAGTATTTTTATATCGCTTAGTGGGTATAACATAGCGATGGCATCTAGCGACATTGCTCATCAAAGAGTTTTAGGGGTTAATGACGCGGTGCAGTGGGGCAGTTCTTTAATTGCCGTTTTAGCTTTATTTTTTTTTTGTACTTGGTGTGTGCGAAAATTAAGCACTAGACAGGTTAATTTACAGAAAGAAGAAGAAATGAGTGTGTTAGGCAGTCTTGCTATCGGCTCTAAGGAAAGAGTTGTTTTATTAAAGCTAGGGCGTAAACAGTTATTATTAGCCGTGGGTGCAGGACATACTGAAATGTTATGTTTGTTAGAAGGGGATGATTGTTTACAGCTGGATTCGCATCAATTTTCTGCTGGACAAGATGGGATATTTGCTCAAAAACTTATGCAGGTAATGAAAGAAAATGTTAGTCGTTAGTCAGCGAGATAGATTGTGAAAAGTGTTTTACTCGTTCTATTAATGAGTGCAAATTTGATGCAGCCTGTTTTTGCACTTGAAGGCATTGATGCAATGAGTGTGACGACTAATGCGGATGGCGGACAAACTTACACGGTAACATTGCAAATTTTGGCCTTAATGACATTATTGTCAATTCTGCCATCACTATTGCTTACCATGACAGCCTTTACACGTATTATGATAGTGCTAGGGTTATTAAGGCAAGCTATTGGTACGGCTCAGGCTCCGAGTAATCAGGTTTTATTAGGCTTGTCCTTATTTTTAACGATTTTTATCATGATGCCCGTTTTTGATAAAGTTCAGGAAGTAGCGGTTAAACCTTATTTAGAAGAAAAAATAGATGCGATTGCCGCAATAGAAAAAGCTGCAGGGCCGTTTCGTGAATTCATGTTAAAACAAACGCGTGAAGCAGATTTAGAATTATTTATGCGAGTGAGTCATCAGGAAGATATTGAAGGTCCTGAAGATGTGCCTTTTTCATTATTAGTACCCGCTTATGTCACCAGTGAA
>CAJVYO010000041.1 GCA_913009515.1 uncultured Methylococcaceae bacterium | reverse complement strand
TCACCCATTAGCACTAACGATTTAACCCGTGCAATATCCCCTCGATAGACTGCCACAGATAATTTATTCCAGCCTTGGCTAGTCATATAGCTATCATCAACTTTATTCGTTGCCACCATACCAACTTTATTTGCTGTTGGTGTACACGCAGTGATTAATAAACTTGTTCCACCCAATATAGATATTACAATTAATTGACGTACTGTTTTCATGACTAAGGATATCCTTTAAACGTAAAGATGAACAAACTAAAATGTGAATTAAAATTTAAACGTAATAATACCAGAATTAGTATTTTTTGCTCGTAGGCCTCTTAACCTAAACTCACGACTTTTTTTCATAATATCCAATTGCAAATCATTTGGATTACCCAAATAAATAACTTCATAAATAACAGAACGACTATCTACAGTACCTGCTGAAACAGATTTAGTTAACGGTAACGATTCAATACATTCCCTTAATTCATCTACATCACGCATTCGATCAAAACCATCTAACGCAACCAAAACTTTTTGCCCTTCCTGAAAACTTTTAGAAAAATGCTGATTAATGGCTTTAGTGAAATCCTGTTCAATTAATTCCATCGCTAAACCATAACTTTTACGTTCACGAATTGATTTATTTGCCGACACCTCGATAGTATCCGTCGGATCATTTTCAACCATTAAAATATCTTGACGATTATGCTTATCCTTAACATTCACCGTAATAGTTGTACGTAAGCCCATCATATCTGGCATAGCAGGCATGGGCATTTCTAGTTTATCCACCGATGCTATCACAAAATATTTCGCCATACGTTCAACATTAGTGACTTCAAAATCATTATTAACCAAAATTTTTCGCAATATTTTATATAATCGCTCATCTTTAACTGCTAAGAAAAAAGACGGACGACCTAAGTTTTCTTTAATCGCATCAATCGACTGCATCCCTCCTTCAAGCTCTTCAACTACTTCAGCTGCAATTTCAACCATATAGTCACGCCCTTCTTTCTGTTCTTTTGTCACCTTGTATTGTTTAACGACTCCCTTAGCAACTGCCGATAATTTGCTGCGATATTTATCTCCATTTTCAATACTGGTTTTACTCGCCATACTCACCCCACCATATTGCTCAACAGCATTACGCAAAGCTTGTTCTAAAGCCAACGTGCGAGCCTTACCTATGCCATTACGCATAGAAGCAAAGCCACGAGCAGTAATCATAGGATTACTTTTTCTATCTGCAAAAGCCTGACTTATATTTTTACTTCGCTCAGATACAATGACGGCGGCATATTGATAACCATCGTACTGTCCTGATTTATACATATAGGCTGATTTAATCGCGCCATTAACATCGGTGCGCATTTTAGAGTAATAACTCTCTACCACGTCATCGCCACTATAAGCGGTCATTGCCTGTTCTGTTGCAGAGATGCGCTCCCCTTTTAAAAAAGCCAATAAATTCTTAGTCGCCTCTTGCTTAGCCATATCAATGGCAATATTGCCACGAGGATTTAATCCCTGCCCAATGGAAATAATAGCCACGCCAGTCTCTTGACTGTTATACATCGCAACGCCTTGACCATTATGCAACATCTGATTAATTTTGCTATCCAAACCCGCCAACGCTTGAGTGGATAACAACAAGCTAATAACAAGCCCATATACTATTTTTAGTTTCATATTTAACTCCAAAAAAAACCATAAAAAAACCTCATCACATAACAGTTAATGAGGCTCTTGAATCAACACACTAATAATAAGCGCGATTACCAATCAAAACTATCCGCTCCACCGCCGCCATAAACACCTGCTTGTGAACCTCTATTTTGAGGAGCGGACTGCTGTTTACGAGACTGAATCGCTTTAGGAGCAACTCCTACTGCTCGGGTTTGAACTTGCTGTTTCGCAGTTTGTTTTGCTTCATGATATGTTCGAGTATCTTGTTTTGCAGCTCTAACCGCTGATTGTAAACCTGCCTTCGTTCCTTTTAATTTTTGCTGACTTTTAATATCTAATAACTGGGTTACATAATTACTAGCCTGCATTGCCAATGCTTTACGTGCAGTATTAGAACTCATGCCATAAACAGAGACGTATATTTTTTGCCCTGAAATAGGATGCGTTACTTTCTTACCATACAACTTCTGTAAACCTGAAATAGAACGATTCTTAATACTCGAACGTAAACTTGCTGCATACGAACCTAGTGCTTCACTCGCATCTTGACCTTGAGCATTAGTTCGTTCAATCATTACAGTTTCTGCTGTTTTTTTAGATTCCATATCTGAAAATAATGACATAGCAACTTCTTTTTTAGCACTCATTTCTGCCAAACCTCGCGCCTGTCTTTCTGATGATGAAGAACTCCCCACAGGTCGTGCATCCACACCAATAAACCAACCATCACCCTGCTCATCCCTAAAACGACGTCCTCCTGTCACCGTCGCCCAATCTTGATTATTCAACCATGTTTGTAAGGTTTCAGGACCTGGCGGTATAACAAGTTCCTCTCCTGTAATCATTGCCCGTGACATTTTTTCTGTACTTTTACTCCACATCACTAATAGAGCGACTTTATATTGCTCGGAATCTGCATCCCAAGACTCAAACTGATTGACTGTGACTGCACCAAATAAAGGCATACGTGATAAAGTTGCTATTTGACTGCTTGATTTACCTCGTTCTTGCCCCGAAAATGCTGAAATTTCTTTTTCTAATGCTTCTAACTCTGCTTGAGCAGCTAAATATCTTTCTTTAGCTTTTTGAAATTTGACTCGTTTTTTTTCTTCTATTTTTTCAACTGAGTAAGTTTTATCCAGTCTTTTTATTGCCGCATCCATATAAGCCTTTGCACGATCACCAAACGTAACACCTTTTAGTGCCTCCGCTTGTTTTGTATCAAAATCAGATAATAACTTAGCCATTACACGTTGTTGTGCTGCTAATTTTTTTTGATTCTTAATTTTACGTTCATTAAATTTCGCATAAATATCAGTGCCTGCCACTTCAACCTTATCTAAGGCCGACATAGTAGTATTAATAAATTCAATAATATCTGCTTTTGCATTTAATTTAGCCTCCATTGCTTTCATTGAACGTTTGGTAATAAAACTCTCGTCATAAGAAGGATCTTCACTATCAAAGAATGCAACGCCAGAACTAATATACATTTTTTTACCTTCTATCCAACCGCCGCGTAAACCTTTAGCTGCTAAATACTGATTCAATTGCTCTTCCGCATCAATAGGCTGATAAACGGGAGCGGGGGCTGACTGTATCGCATCAATAACAACTAAACTTGGATCTTCAGCACTAATGACTTCAACTACATTTTCAACAACATTATCTTCAGCTAATCCCGCCTCAATCGCAATCGCGGCACCTTGTGCTTCATTAAATTCAACTGCCCAAAGTGTTTGAGCCTGAAAACAGGTCGCTACTAATAAACTACTAACAATATGGCGTTTAAACTTCATTCTTTATCCTCAAAATTAATAAGACGACTAATTATCTTCTGCGTATAAACAGATAATTTTTTAGCCGGTTGCTGTTGTAAATAATATAAATAAGCCTTGGCGAGACCTATTTGATTTAATTCTAAATAAATTTCTGCAATATTTGCCTGATTTTCTATATCACCATGATTCAATAAGCTCGCTTGTTGAAAAGCGGCTAACGCATTGATATAGTCTTTTTTATATTTCCAAACTGAGCCCAAATACACCCAGCTTTCCGCGTGTCTCGGTGACTCTTCTACTGACTGCTGTAATAAAATTAAAACTTTATCAATATTTCGTCCTTGCTTAAATAAATCAATCGCTTGCTCAAAAAAGGTATTGCTTTTATTACTATAGCCTGCATCTAATACTAAAAAGCCTTGTTGATTCAATACCACCTGTAAAATAGGTTGAGAATCTTTCATTTTCTTTATTTGAAGGCTATTTTTTTGTAAAAATTTAAATTCAGCCTTAATGAGACTATTAGGTGTTAAATTATCTAACCGTTTTAGCACTTTTTCTAATTGCTTCTGATAATCTTCTTCAGGCAAATTCGAAGCTAATAGCCAATCCAATAAACCTTGCCCTAAAGGATCCATACCGCCAATATCGTCTTGTACTTCTGCAAAAAGCTCCGTATTCGCAGGAATTTGTTTTAACCAATCTAACTGGTAATCTTTAGAATCAGCTTCCAAAACTCGGCGTAATAATTGACGACTCTGAAAAGGTTTTTTATCCAATAAAGGATAGTTCACCAAATAATATCGCTGTCTTAATTGCTGCCATTTATAAAAATAAGCTTCCCTCAATAAACCTAAATTAAAATAATAACGTGCTAATAATTCATTGTTTTCATATGCATTATTTAATAAATAATTAACAACAAACAGTTTATTTAAGATAGCTGATAAATTTATTTTAACCTTTGATAGCTCATTTTTCTTCAATGCTGTGACACGTCGATACTTATTACTAACACCTTTATTTTCTAAAAGTCGTACCGAAATAGCATTAATACTAAAATTATAAAAATCACCAGATACCAGTAATTCATCAAAATCAGCTGCTAACCGCCCATGAAAATCATGTGACTTTAACACCGAAAAATCCATCTGCTTTAAAATAAACTGTTTTAATAAATGCTGCGTTTGCAACATTGTTTTAGCTTCATAATGAATCTTAGGTTGCTTATCAGAATCAGTAGGCACCTCAGCAATGATAAAAAGCCAATCATCTTTGTCATACACGCCTGCCAGACTTTTCTCATAATGTGCTTGGTAAAGTAAAACAGGATCAACCTCTACACTACAAACAGATAAACTCCATAACAGATTTATCATTAACACAATTGTCTTGCTTAATGTCCAGTTCATTTGTATTGTCCCAAATTTTATAGCGAACATAAAAAACGGGCTTAATGCCCGTTTTTTTTACCTCTGGTAATTAATCTTTATAATTATTATCCCATTCAGGCGGAATTGGCATACCTAAACTCACAGCATAAATATCATTTTGCTTTGCAAAACGAGGGTTAGCTTTTATCTGCCTAATCATATCCTGCACATACGGATCATTATCATCACTCCAAGCAATAATCTTTCCAGAGGTTTTATGTGCACCAGGCTGTGCTTCAGCCACTGCAATAGGTAAATCAATCCCTGCATCATCTAAATAAATCGCTACCATTTGCTTACCCATAAAGCCTTCTTCGTAGCCTTTATCGCAACCAAAACGTGTTCCTCTAATACCCGTCACCTGACAGCCAATCGGCAATTTATTACCTAATTTATTCGCAATCACTTTTAAAGCATTAATTGCCGCTTGCTTCACGGCTTCAGACTCATCAGCTTTAGTAAAACCACCAACTATCTTTCCTGAAGGTAGGCGAAATATACTTCGTATTGCACGTCCTTCCGCCATATCCGCTTCAATAATTTCATCGGTTTCAAAATCAGTAATCTGATAATCTACGCGAATAATATAAACCACTTGATTTTTACTACCACGATCATATTCTTCTTTTACTGATGAAATACCACCGGTTAAACCATAGCCCGCATTTAAGCCCTTACCTAAACGCATAGTGCCACGTGAACTGGTTGTTCCCATATCTTGAAATTTCTTTTCAGCCCACTTTCCTTTCTGCCCTAAATGCCGCGAAACCAATGTAAAGCGTTTTAGCTTTGACAATTCAGTTTCAAGCATCGTTGAAAGCACTTCAATCGGCACGGTGTCATAGCTTTTATAATCTTTATTGCCAAAAAAATTAGCGGCTAAGGTTAGTCGTTTATAATTTTTTTGACTGTAATTTTGAGGTAACTCGACTTTACGTGAACCACCTTCCTGGTAATCTGCTTTAGATTGCGTGGATAAGGTTGGATCTATTTGAATTCCATTTTTTTGTGGTGCGGAACAAGCAGATAGTAACAGTAAAATACTACTGTAAAGTAATGATTTTTTTTTATCGATGATCATAAATAAACCTTAAATATATTTTGAAAAATTAACGTCCTTGATATTCTAGCATTGCTTGATAGCTGTTTCGGGCCTCAACCATAAAGCCTAAGGCTGTTTTTGTTGCATTAATTTGTGAAGTAGCAACTCCTACTGCTTTAATTGTTGCAGCTAATGCAAAAGGGTTAGTAATATACTTCTTATAATCAAACTGCATAATACCTAAAGCAAGCTTCGCAGCCTCGATACCATAATCCACGGCAACGGCCAATAAATTAATGTTGTTTTTCATGAAAGTCTCATATTCCTGCTTATCTTTTCCTTTTAATGCAGTAACTTCTTTCTTCCATACCTCTTCACCTTGCTCTAAACGAATCGCATTTAAAGTTGAAGCAACCTTACTATTATTTAATCCTGCTTGATATTTCGCATCTAAATCTAAGGTTTTTTGATACATCCCTGCGATACTTGAGGTAATTAGATTTCCCGATGGAATACCCGTATCAGCCGCAGTAGCGTCAGGCTTTTCTGAGTTCCATATCTGATACTCTGTCTTGCCTGTATTATCTACTTTCTTTGCATCACCATTAGATGCACAACCATTTACCAAAAATATACTGGATAATAGTAATATAGCGATAGGTTTTAAAATCTTAGTTTGTTGCATTTATATACCTTTAATTAATGAATTTAATCCAAAGTAAATATTTTAACATATTAAATAAGTCTATTCTTCACGAATTTTATCGGCTTGAATCACAAACACCGTTTCCGCCATATCAATAAAATTACGTTTTATTTCATACATATAAGCACTATCATTAATCAATGAACTACCTTCTAATGAGGTGATTTTATGCTCTCTAATTAAAGCATCTATAGTGCTATTCATGGTATCATCCTGCTCTCGAATAACACGATTAAAGCGTGATAATTCTGCATCAACATCATAATCTTCCTTTGCTTTCGCTTTATGACGAAAACAATCTATTTCACGCAATAATTCCGCTATCTGGTAACGTATTTTAAAATATTCTGTACGTACAAACTTATTCTCTGAATGTCCCGCTTTTAATAAATTCTTTTGTAAATGCTTACTGTCTTTAACCGCTTCAACCAAATGCCGATTCGCGGAACGCAGCCAATATAATCCCCCTGATTGCGGCATTTCCCAGGTAAAATTTGCCTGACTAATAAATTCGATAATTGCACTGTAAATGCCTTTGATATGTTTTTCATATGCAACATCAACATCATACTCAACCACATTTTTTTGCTCGGCTAATAAATGGGCTAAATTTTTCTCTGAATACACACTGGTACTCGATAAACCTAAGGTTTTTAACACAATATGTGCGGCATGATGATAAAGGCGATTCGTTTCTTGATGCACAGCCACTAATACCGTATCGGGAAATGCCATCGCTTGTTCGTTTAAGTATTTAGGTTGATCACTACCAATATTTTCGCCTTTTAAGACTTTTTCGATAAATTTAACTAACTGTTGAGTAAACGGTAACATAACAATAACGCCCACTAAATTAAATAAACTATGAAAAATAGCTAATTTAAGCGTGTAATCTGTTGGTGCAATATCTAAAAATTCTGCAATAATATCAACAAAATGGGTAAATTGCTTTAAAAACAAAACAGCAATGCAAGCCGTCATCACATTAAATAATAAATGAGCTAAGGCTAATCGTTTCCCTATAATATTCGCACTCATAGAACCAATAATCGCCGTAATCGTGGTGCCGACATTAGAGCCAATCGCCAACGCCAACGCATTATCATAAGTAATTTGCTGTACTGATAACGCCGTAATAATTAACACCATCGTCGCATGGCTAGATTGCATCACCACGGTTGCAGCAATGCCAATGGCAATAAAAATAATCAAGCCTTTAACGCCTGAGACGGCATACGCTGATAAATCTAAGGTTTCACGAAAAGCTTCAAAGCCTTCCTTCATATAATGTATGCCTAAAAATAAAAACCCCATGCCCGCTAATATCGAACCAATCGCTTTTAATGATTTATGTTTTTGAAAAATTAATAAAATCCCCACCACCAACATAGGCATCGCATAGCTGGCGATTTTAACTTTAAGCCCTAAACCGGCAATCAGCCACGCCCCCGTGGTTGTTCCTAAATTAGCACCAAAAATAATACCAATCCCTGCCGCTAAATTTAATATGCCCACACTTAAAAATGACATGGTAATCACGGTCACTAATGAGCTTGACTGCATTAAGGTGGTTGAAATAATGCCAAAACTTAAACTTTTCCAAGGCTTATCGGTACTGACTCTTAATATTCGCTCCAACGTCCCACCAGTGAATCCTTGGAATCCTTGTTCTAAAGACAACATACCAAACAAGAAAATAGAAACACCGGCGGCAATCTGTGTAAAATCAGGACTTATCCATAAGGCATAGCTTAGAAATAGAAAAACACTCAGTAATATTAATTTATTTATCATTTAGGTTATCTTTAAATTTAACAAAAGCATCTAAGGCTAGCTGCCGTACTATGAAATTATAAGCTATAATCCTTAGCCTATCCGATACAGACTAAAAAATTTATGCCACATACATTTAAAACCGTCGGTATTTTAGGAAAACATAGTGACCCTAAAATTAAGGGGGCTCTCAACACACTTTATCAATACCTATCACCCAACTACGCGATTATTATTGACGTAGAAAGTGCAGCTTTAATTGCTGATTTTACAGGGAAAACTTATAAGCTTAATGGATTAGCCGCACACTGTGATGTGTTAATTGCTGTCGGTGGAGACGGCACGTTCTTAACGGCTGCACGGACTACAACCCAATCGCAAACCCCTATTATTGGTATTAATTTAGGGCGGCTTGGCTTTCTGGTTGATATTTACCCCGATGAACTCATCGATAAGCTGCACGCTATTTTACAAGGTAAATTCCGCGAAGAAAAACGCTATTTATTACGCACTAAAATAATCCGTGACCACTGTATTATTCACGAAGAAACTGCCGTTAATGAAGTTGTCGTGCATCGCTGGGTCACGCCGAGCATGATAGAACTTAAAACCTGTATTGATGGTGTACACCTTAATACCCAGCGCTCAGATGGCTTAATTATTTCTACGCCAACTGGCTCTACCGCGTATTCACTTTCCGCAGGTGGGCCTATTGTGCATCCGTCACTGAATGCCTTAGTGTTAGTCCCTCTAAATCCGCATACGCTCTCTAATCGTCCGATTGTGGTCAATGATTCGGCTGAAATTGAAATCAGTTTTATTAAAACCGAAGAAATAAAAGCCCAAGTCACCTGCGATCACCTTGCTATTCCTGATGTCTTAATCAGTGACACCATTATTATTAAAAAAGACCCACACCCTATTACGATTTTGCATCCCGAAAGTCACGATTTTTATCACTGTTTACGCTCCAAACTCAACTGGAGCAGTGGTTATCACATCTAAATTATTATGCTAGAAAATATTAATATCATTAATCTTGCTATTGTCGAATCCTTAGACTTAAACCTCAATCAAGGCTTATCTGTGTTAACAGGTGAAACCGGTGCAGGGAAATCTATTTTATTAACCGCCTTGGGCTTAGCACTAGGGGATAGAGCTGAAGCCGGATTTATACGTCCAAACTGTCAACGCGCTGAAATTAATTTAAGCTTTAATTTAAGTCAACTCCCCGTGGCGGCAACATGGTTAAAAGACCATGAACTTGATGATGAACATCACTGCATTATTCGCCGCACTATTCGCCAAGATGGACGCTCACAGGCGTATATTAATGGGCGACCGACCACACTACAGCATTTAAAACAACTCAGTTCTAAACTTGTTGAAATTCATGGGCAACACGCCTACTTAACCTTGTTAGATGCTGATACCCAGCGGAGATTTTTAGACCAATACGCGAACAATGATAGCCTACTTAATGAAATTTCATCATGCTATCAACAG
>CAJVYO010000040.1 GCA_913009515.1 uncultured Methylococcaceae bacterium | reverse complement strand
TAAATAGATACTTACATCTTCATTTAAATTTTCGCTCTTTAAAGAAAAAGTAATCTCTTTGCCTACATTTGCTATTACACCAACTGGTATGATAGAAGTATCGTCTTTATCTAATGTTTGAATGGCTAGTTTTTCCCCTTGTTTATCGCCGACCAACTCAGTATAAACGCTGAAGCTATTCGCAAGTCCGCTAAATAGTTTAGAATCATAACCATTATCAAAACCAGTGGTTTTTCCTGCTACATAAAATACTTTTGTGGCACTTTTAGTATCGTCACTTTCTATAGACAATTCAAAATTAGCAATAGGTGCTTCTCTCTTAAAAGTATCTGCAGATTGATGACTTCGGTTAGCAGTGGTAAAGGTAACATTACTATTTCCAGAAGCCTCTACAAAAAATCCTTGACCAGGAGCCAACTCAATTGGCGAAACAGTGTTATACGTTTTATATTGCGTACCTTCCCAGATCCAGATGGTTTTTTCTGTTAATGATACCTCATTATCTGATGTAAAAGTAGCTGAATTTACGTAAGCCGTAAACGGATTTCCTAACAGGTTAAAATTATCTCTTGTTCCCGAACTAATAGGAATGCTAATGCTAGAGGTATTTAAACTACCAGAAACTGTATAATTACCAGGATTTGCCAACTTTAGCGATATCCCAATCCCATTTACAATACCAATATTAGAACTTGTTTGCGCATAAATCCATGACGGACCTGTATTGTTAAGATAGTACCCTAACCCTAAGTTACCTCCTGTACCAGAAGCTAATGCATTATTCGAAATTACATCGTCTAGACTCTCTCCAGAAACAGGAGCAGAAATCAAATACCAATTGGCATTGGGTAAGTTTCTATTAAAGGTAACAGCTCCTGTAGCAGTGCTTTGTGGTATAAATGATGCCCCAGAATTAATAGTCATCGTGTTAAATGACACCGCGCTTGTTGCTGTTGGGTAATTGGTTAAACCAGATGGTATTGTAAAGGTGTTATTTTTTGACTTTAATCCTTGCCGTATTAGAGAAAGTGGTTTGTTTGAAGCGAGATAAAAATATTAAGAGGCTAATGCCTAATATTGCCAAACCGAGTTGCAAATATAGTCGCCCTTGTAAAATAAAAATAGAGCTTGAAAAGCTAATTATAATCAATAGCATGGCTTTAATTTTTGTTTTAGGGTTAATGCTTCGATGTTGTTCCCATTGTTGTAATGCGTCACCAAACCAAGGGTTATTTAATAAGGCTTGATGAAATTTAGGTGAGCTATTTGCAAAGCACCATAAGGCAACAATTAAAAAAGGTGTGGTCGGTAAAATAGGTAATACAGCCCCTATGAGGCCTAAAATAATGGCAAGTATCCCTATTGTGAGTAATAGGTAGCGTTTAAGTTTATGACGCATAATCTAATTTAACTTTTATCAAAATTAACCCACTCTGGAAATGCGTGGAAATTTTCAAGCCATGCTGGGAAATCTTTTGCAGGCATCGGGCGTGAAATACCATAGCCTTGAGCATATTGACAGCCTAGTTCTAATAACATCACGCCATGAGCTTCAGTTTCAACGCCTTCAGCAATCACTTTGAGTTTAAAGGCTTTACTGAGGGCAATTACGCCTTCTACGATAGCATAATCATTTTTATCTTCGAGCATATCGCGGACAAAGGATTGATCTATTTTGATAATATTGGCGGGTAAATGGCGTAAATGACTTAATGATGAATAGCCGGTGCCGAAATCATCTAAGGCAACGCTAACCCCTAATTTATGACGGCAATCATAGAGTACCGATTGAATCAGTTCGAGATTATCCAGCACACTACTTTCCAATACTTCTAATTGTAGAAAGTGAGACGGAATATCAGGATAGACAGCGAGAGCATTATCGACTTCTTGGAAAAAACTAGGCGATTGCAGCATAATAGCGGGAATATTTACACTAATTTCTAAGAAAATGTCTTGTTGTTGCCATGTGTTTAATTGCCTGAACGCATCATTGATAATCCAGTAGCCGAGTTCGGATTCTAAGGCGGTATTTTCAATCGCCGGTAAAAAATCTAAAGGCGGAATTAAGCCTTTTTCTGGGTGAATCCAGCGAATTAAGGCTTCTGCTCCATAAATTTCTCCGGTTTGCATTTTAATTTTAGGTTGATAATAGAGTTCTAATTCACCTTGTTTAAATGCCTGCTCTACTTGTTGATGTTTAATATTTTGTTTAATCAGCTGTTGTTCATGGCTAGTATCAAATAATTGATAACCATTACGTCCCGCTAATTTTGCTTGATACATGGCACTATCAGCATGCCTAATGAGGGTTTCAGGGTCGGCATCATCAAGTGGATATAAGGTAATACCACTGCTCGCCTGAACGTTGATGGTGTGATGTTCAATATGGTAGGTTTGTGCGATGGTGTCATGAATCTTATCTAAGGTGCTGGTACACTGCTCAAAAGAATCTAAATCATTCAGTAAAATAATAAACTCATCACCTTCTAATCGGGCGATTGAATCTTTTTCATGCAGTAATGCTTGAAAGCGTTTAGACACTTCAATCAGTAACTTGTTGCCGATGTTATTGCCATATTGTTGATTGATTTCAGTGAATTTATCTAAATCAAAAAAACAAATGCCGAGTAATTTATTGGTATTGTGATTATTGGCAATCGCCTGAGCAAAGCGGTCATTAAATAAATGTCGATTAGGTAAGCCTGTTAAAGGATCGTAATTCAGGATAAATTTAAGTGACTGGGCTTGTTCTTTTTCAGCAGTGATATTGGAGGAAAAGCCAACATAATTAATTACAGTGCCATCATTATCTTTTAAGGCACTAATACTCAGTAATTGTGCGTATAAATTACCATCTTTAGAGCGATTCCAAGTTTCACCTTGCCAATAGCCTTTTGTATTCAGTGTTTGTCGCATTTCAGCATAAAATTCAGTTGAATGGCGACCTGAACTTAGCATGCTAGGATTGTTACCAATGAGTTCGTAAGGCTCGTAGCCCGAGAGCTTAGTAAAACTAGGATTAACATCAATCATAATATGATTGGCATCGGTGATAATAATCCCTTCATGGCTTTCTTTAAAAATACGGGCTGAAAATTGTAACTTTTCTTCTGATTTTTTACGTTCTAATTCAATGGTCGCTCTAACCGCAAGGCTATCAAATAATTTTATAAGACTCGATGTTGATTCCAGCATGGGTTTGGAATCAATAAGAATTAGGATGCCTAGTATTTCATCGTTTGATGATTTTAGCGTTTGCCCTCGATAACTAACGGCATTTATATTGGCAAGCATGGCATCATGTGGAAAAAGAGCTTGTAGATTATCAGGATAAAAAGCACGGCCATTTTTAGTGCAGATATTGCAGGGTGTGCCGGTTAATGGGTAGGAAAAGTTATCAATTAATTTTCCTTGGCCATAAACGGCAATAGTATCAACGATATTAGCATTTTTAGGTGAATAGCGAGCCAGTATGACATGACTCACTTTTTGAGAGATAGCGAGTTGTTGTACGATAAGTTGAAAAATATTGCTGTTAGAACCACGTGTTTCGGTGAGGGCTTTTAAAACGGTGTTGGTGCGGTGACGCTCGGTAATATCTAATGCCATTGAGCATACACCGATTATATCGCCGGTATTATTTTTTAAAACATTATTATGCCATTCACAGAGAATAAGCTGTCCTGTTTTAGTCAGTACTTCATTGGAATTGATTTTAGCGGATTCTTGTCCCGCTATCAGACCATCCCAAACTTGATGAATATCATATTGTTGAATGTTTGGAATCAGTTTTTCAATAAAGCGATGAGCTTGCATTTCTTGAATAGTATAGCCAAATAATTTTTCGGCAGCGTGATTCCACGCGATTATTTGATGGTCTAAATCAAACTCAATGCTGGCAATAGGGCTTTGGTCACGATAAAGTCGCAGATGTTGTTCTTGCTCACTGAGGAGGGCAGTACGTTGTTGAACTTGCTCTTCTAATATTTGGCGTTCATGGTTTAACTGTTGTAGCATGGAATTGAAGGCGTGACTTAGAGCTTGAACTTCGGTGGAACCAACGATTTCTATTTCTTGCTGGTGTTTACCTTGAGAAATATCTGAGGTAATGTTAGTCAGTTGGCGAATCGGCCGAGACAGTAATAAGCTTAAATAGTAAGCGACTATCATGACGCCGCCGAGTAAAGCAATAATAAAGCCAATGCTGTTACGCCAAAAATTATGTAATTTTTTTAAGGCTTCAGCGGTGTTTATTTTAACGACTAAGCCTGCATTTAAAGCAGGTAAATAACGGTAACTACTAAAGACGTTATTATTTTGACAATCACTATTTTCGCCATGACCGCTATTAGCAAATAAGGCTTGTTGCATAGCATAACAAAATGTAATAGTTTGATTTTGATTTTGAAGAGGCGTTTGTTTCTTTCGGCTAGTTAATAATAGGCGATGGTTATGAACAGTAGCAAGACTTATAGCACTGGTTTTTCCTAAACCGAGTGTATTTTTAATAATATGATTGAGCTTTTTTAAATTTATTTGGGTGCTTAATACGCCTAAAATTTTACCTTTTTCTATAATAGGCACAGAAATAAAAGCATGGAGCATCTGACTTTGAAATTCGTTATTAAATTTTGATAGATAAGGGGTTTTTAAGTTCAGTGCGTGTTGTATTGATTGTGAGAAAGAGGGGTGTGATGTTTGCAGCGTTTGGCTATTTTTAGCTTGATATTGTGGGTTATTCAAGCTAAAAAGAATGTCTTGATTGTTTGAAGTGAGCAATATATCTGTGAAATTGATATCAAGCTCTAGGAGAATAGGTTTTATTTGCTGCTTAAAATCTGTTTGTAGTGTTTGATAGCGAATACTTTGAGTAGATGAACTTTGTTGAAAGTGTGTTACTAGGTTTTTTAAGGCGGCTTGTGTTGAGGCTGCATGGGCAATAATTTGTGTATTCATTATGGCTTCATGAATATGATGATTAATATTATGTGTTTTTTGATTGGCTATATTATTGAGCTGTTGAAAGGTCTGTGTTTTAAAATTTTTATTATAGTAATGCACATAAAAACTACTTAGCATCGCAATCGGCAGAATAATAATAACGAGCATCCATAATAAAATATGCTGATTAATGTTATTGAATTTCATTATCTTGCCTTATTTTGTTGAGACAATAAATAGGTTTGCCATTGAAATTTACTTTTATAATGAGGGAAGGGTTGCGGTTTTAAAGGATTATTGGATTGCCAAACAATTTCAAATTGCCCATTTTCTAAGGCTAGCCCAATCCGTGTTGTTTTCCATAAGTGATGATTTTTTGCATTAACAGCAACTCTGCCTTCAGGCGCATTAAGGCTAATATAGTTTATCGCGTTTTTTATGTCTTGTGCTTGCGTTGATTTTGCTTGTTTAGCGGCTTTTGCCCATAAATGTAAACCGATATAGCTGGCTTCCATTGGGTCGCTAATGGTACGGTGTTGACCAAAGCGTTGTTTAAATAGTTTGGTGAAAAGTTGATTGCGTGGGGTATCAATACTTTGAAAATAATTCCAGACAGAATAATGTCCTTCTGTCAGCCGTGGGTCAATTTGTTGTAATTCGGGCTCTGCAATACTGTATGAAATAACGGGAATAAACGGTAATTGTTTAAGTGCCTTAAAAAATGGGATATTACTATCACCATTAATGGTATTGATAATCACGTCAGGTTGATGTTTTTCAATGGCTTGCATTAATGCGTGCATATCCGTTGCACCTAATGGAATATAATGTTCACCTAGTACTTTTCCCTTTAGTATGGGGAGTATTTCTTTGATGATGGTATTAGCAGTACGCGGATAAATGTAATCAGAGCCGATAAGTAGAAATGAGGTGCCTAAATTTTTTAATGCCCAAGGTAAGCTGGGAATAATCTGTTGATTAGGCGTTGCACCGGTGTAAATAATATCCGGTGATTGCTCTAAGCCTTCGTATTGTAGGGGATAAAATAACAGATGCTGGTGTTTTTCAATGACCGGTTTAATCGCTTTGCGACAAGAGGAGGTCCAGCAACCAAAAATAACCGCGACTTTTTCTTCGGTAATTAAACGTTCGGCTTCGAGAGCAAATTGAGCATCGTCAGATTTTCCATCGACAATAACCAGTTCAATACGCCGGCCTAAAACGCCGCCTTTCTGTCTATTGAGTTCTTCTGCCGCTAAAGTCAGTGCATCAACTAACGGTTTTTCACTAAATGCCATGGTACCTGTTAATGAATGTAACACGCCCACACGAATAGGCGGTTGTTGTGATTCACAGCCCTGTGTTAACAGTGATACAAAAATAATCAGTAATAAGTGAATAAGGCTAGGCATTGATGATAAATAAGTGGCTTAAAAAGGTTTGACGACCGCTAAAATAATAATAGCGATTAATAATATGACCGGAATTTCATTAAACCAACGATAAAAAACATGGCTACGTGTGTTACGGTTATTTTTAAAATCAAGCAGATATCGGTAACAATAAAAGTGATAGGTTATTAACCCTAATATAAGTACTATTTTAACATGGAGCCAGCCCATAGCCGAATACATTGCCCATGCATAATCAATGAGCATCCAAATGCCCATAATGAGGGTGAGAATCATGGAGGGGGTCATAATGCCATAAAATAATTTACGCTCCATCACTTTGAAGCGTTCATCGCTGATACTGTCTTCACTCATCGCATGATACACATAGAGGCGGGGTAAATAAAAAATTCCTGCAAACCAAGTAACCATAAAAATTAAATGGAAGGCTTTTAACCAGAGCATAGCAATGTCCTTTAAGGTGTCGGTAAATGTTGTTTAATTAAAGTATTCATTTTATCGGCGTTTAATAAGCCGGTGTGATGAAATACAATGTTGCCTTGGGTATCAATTAAAAAAGTGGTCGGCGTAAATTGCACATCACCAAAGGCTTTGGCGATATGTTGTTTTAAATCTAAAACGATTTTATAGGGCAGAGCAAAGTTTTTTGCCGCCTGCACCACATGATTTGGGCGGTCATAAAACATATTAACGGCAATAATGTCCAAACCTTGGGCATGATAATCTTGATGCCATGTTTTTAAATGCGGAATTTCTTTTAAACAGCTCGCACAATTGGTTGCCCAGAAATTAATTAACACCACTTTGCCGCGGAGTTGTTTTAAATTAAAACGCTGGTTATCAAGCGTATGTAATTCAATATCAGGTGCTGTCAAAGCTTTTGAATTTTGAGCATAAAATCCAGCTACTGCAAAAAAACATAATAAACTGATAGCGACTAAGCGTTTATTTTTTTTTATTTTTTTCATAATATAAATCACATAAGGCTCGATACAGCGGTTTACGGTTAATAAGTCGTGAGGTGCTGGCCGCGATAAAGGCGGTAGTCATAATCGGAATCGATAAATCATGACTATGAGTCATTTCTAAAATAATCACAAATGCGGTTAATGGCAGTTGCAACATCCCCGAAAAATAAGCAGTAATAGTCATTAAAATCATAATCGACGTGGGGGCGATGGGGAATAAATCCGCTAAATTTGCACCAATGCCTGCGCCTGTTGCAATCGAGGGGACAAAAATTCCGCTGGGAATACCGCTAAAAAATGTCGCACAGGTGGCAAGCATTTTATATAAGGGGAAAAAAGGGTCGATAGGCGTATCGTGGTCGATAATATTTTTAGTGAGTTGATAGCCTGTACCAAAACTTTCACCGTGAGATAAATAACCTAAAATGGCGATAATAATGCCACAAACAAACGCGATTTTGACCACATAAATATTATAGGAATTGAGTTTGCGTTGCCCTGAAACGATAATTTTACTAAAAATAGCCCCCGATAAACCTCCGACGATACCGCATAAAGGAATCGCCAGCCATGATTCTCCCCAAGGTAGGCTGAGCGTGTTGTCGGTAAAAAAAATGGTATGATTTAAAATTGCATAGGCGGTTACCCCTGAGAGGATAATGGCAGTTAGTACTAGTGAGCTTAGACGGTCTTCTAAGGTACGGGTCATTTCTTCAATGGCAAAGATAATACCGGCTAAAGGCGCACTAAACATAGCCGCAAATCCTGCAGCACTACCAGCAATAAGTAAGCCTTTTTTTAAATAATGGGTGGGAAATTTAATACTTGAACCCAGCGATGCCATTAATGAAGCCCCAACATGGGTAGCAGGGCCACCAAAGCCAACCGATGCACCGGATAATAAACCCATAATAGGCAGTATGGTTTTGCCGATAGCAATACGCAATGAAACTAAGGTTTTCGGGTTGATTTGCTCTTCTGAATTTTCTAAGGCAATTTTAACTTGAGGAATACCACTGCCCTGACTGCCTGCAAAAAAACGGACGGTGAGCCATGAGGTAAAGGCTAATCCTAAAGGGGCAATAATAAAATTAAACCACGGATATTGTAATGACAGTGTGCGGTAAAACGCAGCGGCTTGCTCACTTAATAATGTCATCCCTGAAATTAAGATGCCAATAAAAATGGCACCACACCAAAAAACAAGCCGATATTTCCAATTTGCGAGAGATAAAAACGATTTTCGGTAAGTATCAGGCATTTTCTCTTCAAATAAATTATAAGTTGTTGGGATTATAGCAAAAATGTTAAGCTGAACGGTTTATTTAGTCGTTATTTTTAGAGATTCTAAGTTGATGAAAAAGATTTTAGTTGCCGATAAATTGGCAGATGCAGGGGTTAATTTTTTAAACGAACAAGAAGGCATTCAACTTCATATTGAAGTGGGCATGACACCTGAACAGTTGTGTGCTTCGATTGGTGAATATGATGCTTTATTGATTCGTAGTGATACTAAGGTAACCGCTGAGGTATTAAAAGCAGCGACAAATCTTAAATTAGTCGGGCGTGCAGGGATTGGTGTTGATAATATCGATATTCCAGCCGCAACTGAACAGGGTGTGATTGTGATGAATACCCCTGATTCTAATGCAACCACGACTGCTGAATTAGCGATTGCCCATATATTTTCATTAAGTCGTCATTTACCCAAAGCCGATGCGTCTATTCGTGCGGGTAAATGGGAGCGTTCAAAATTGATGGGGGCAGAGGTTAGTCATAAAACCTTAGCGATTTTAGGTTTTGGTACTATTGGGCGGATTGTGGCACGCAAAGCAGTGGGTTTAAATATGCGTGTGATTGCTTATGACCCGTTTGTTGCACCGGATATTTTTACCGAATGTGGCGCGGAGTCAGTGAGTTTAGATGAATTAGTCTCACAAGCCGATTATTTAAGTTTACATTGCCCCGTGATTGAACAAACTCGTAATATTATTGGCAAAGCACAATTAGCGATGATGAAACCTTCAGCACGGATTATTAATTGTGCTAGAGGTGGATTAATTGATGAAGCGGCACTTTATGATGCCTTAGAAAGTAATGCGATTGCGGGTGCTGCACTCGATGTTTATGCTCAAGAGCCGCCGAAAGACTCGCCATTATTAGGTTTGGATAATATCGTTTTTACACCACATTTGGGTGCATCAACTAAAGAAGCACAAGTTGCGGTGAGTGTTGAAATTGCTCGTCAAGCAGTGACATTCTTAAAAACTGGTGAAGCAGTGAATGCGTTGAATTTACCACGTTTATCAGCAGAAGAGTTGCGTAAATCAGCCCCTTTTATGGACTTGGCAAGTAGCTTAGGTAAAGTGCTTGCGGGTTTAGCAACTGCACCGATTGAACGCCTTGAAGTCGCATTATTAGGTAAAGCGGCTGCATTAGAAAATCGTCCGGTTTCGGTCGCCGCATTAGTAGGCTTATTATCAGGCAAAGTATCTACGCCTGTGAACAGTGTTAATGCGGAAAATATTGCCAAACGTCAAGGCATTGCATTGACTGAATCTAAAACTGATGTAATTTCAGGCTATGAGGCATTAGTGGAAGTCACTGCTTATTATGCTGATGAGCAAGTGAAATTAGTCGGTACCTTATTAGGTGATAAGCATCCGCGTATTGTGAATATTAATCAATGCGATATTGAAGTTATCCCAGAAGGGATACTATTAATGACGCAGCA
>CAJVYO010000039.1 GCA_913009515.1 uncultured Methylococcaceae bacterium | reverse complement strand
CACAATTAATAATACACTGCGTTCTGAACGCGAAGAATTAGACATTCTCTAGCTTACCCCTATCCTAAATTATACTCAGCCGACTATTTATAAAAAATCGGGGAGGCTAAAATATCCCCTCCCCCTATGTTAATTTTTATTAAGCAAACTGTCTTGCTTCACCCTCACCGGCGATATTTTCTACGCAACGCCCACATAATTCTGGATGTTCTGTATAGCTACCTACATCTTCACGGTAATGCCAACAACGCACACATTTTTCATGAGCCGATGCCTTAACACTCACTTTTAAACCGGATAACTCTGTCTCAACAGTTTCATCAGTCGCGGATGCTAAAGGAGCAAGGCTTGCTTTTGAAGTAATAAAAATAAAATGTAATTCAGGCTCAATTTTAGTTAACACAGTAACTATATCTGACTCACAATATAAAGTTACTTCTGCATTTAGTGAAGCACCGATGACATCTGCTTTACGCATCCGCTCTAATTCTTTACTCACTGCCTCACGCACCGCCATAACGATTTGCCACTCAGAATTTGATAATAACGCATTATCTGCCAGTGGAAATAAACCGGTATACCATGTCTCTAATAACACTGATTCACTACGCTCACCGGGTATATATTGCCAAATTTCATCAGCGGTATAACTAATAATCGGTGTTAACCAACGTACCAAAGCTTCCATTACATGATACATAGCGGTTTGTGCTGAACGACGAGCTAAACCATCACTTTTAGCGGTATATTGACGATCTTTAATAATATCCAGATAAAAACCGCCTAAATCCATCGCACAAAAATGATGTACTTTTTGATTAATAATATGAAATTGATAATCATCGTACGCTTGAATCACTTCCTGCTGTAAGTTATAAGCTCTATCGACAATCCAACGGTCTAATTCCAGCATCTGCTCCGCGCCAACACAATCTGTTTGCGGGTTAAAGCCCTCTAAATTAGACAATAAAAAACGCGAGGTATTACGTAAACGACGATACACATCTGAAGTACGTTTTAAAATTTCATCCGATACCGTCATTTCACCACGATAATCTGTGCCTGACACCCATAAACGCAACACATCAGCCCCTAATGACTTCATCACCGACTGCGGCGCAACTACATTACCCTTCGATTTCGACATTTTTTTACCATCCGCATCGACAGTAAAACCATGCGTTAACACTGATTTATACGGCGCTACACCATTCATTGCTACTGATGATAATAACGATGATTGAAACCAACCACGATGTTGATCTGAGCCTTCTAAATATAAATCAGCAGGAAATTTCAATGCGTCACGACGATTTAATACCGCCGCATGCGTCACACCTGAATCAAACCACACATCTAAAGTATCTTGCGTTTTATCATAGTCATCAGCATCATCAATCCAATCTTCTTTCGTTGATGAAAACCATGCTTCAATGCCTTCTTGTTCAATTTTTAACGCGACGGCTTCAACAATTTGGTCAGAATCAGGATGTAATGCACCGGTTTCTTTATGAACAAAAAAAGGAATAGGCACACCCCATGTACGCTGACGTGACACACACCAATCAGGGCGATTTGTTACCATCGCTTCAATGCGTGCTTCACCCCATTCTGGTAACCACTCGACTTTTTTAATTTCATTTAAAGCTGATGCACGCAAGCCTTCTTGATCCATCGCAATAAACCATTGCGGCGTTGCACGGAAAATAATCGGCGTTTTATGTCGCCAACAATGTGGGTAACTATGCTCTAGGGCTTCATGATGTAATAATTTATTATTTTGTTTTAATACCTCAACCACATCATCATTCGCTGAAAACACATGCTTACCGGCAAATAATTCTGTATTGGCTAAAAATACACCATTATCACCCACAGGATTATCTACAGGTAAACCATAACGCTGTCCGACAACATAATCGTCTTGTCCATGACCTGGTGCGGTATGAACCGCCCCCGTACCTGCCTCAGCGGTTACATGATCGCCTAAAACAATCGGTACTTGTCGATCATAAAATGGATGTTTAAGTAACTGACTTTCTAACACATCACCATTACAATGAGCAATCACGTGAGCTTTGTCCATCATACCGTAACGATCTAATGCATCAGTCCATAATTGATTAACCAATACTAAGCGTTCTTTTACACCGTCTTTTTCACACTGCACGACTACATATTCATATTTAGGATTTAAACAAACACCCTGATTAGCCGGTAAAGTCCACGGCGTAGTTGTCCAAATAACAAAAGATAATGCACCTTCACCTTTATCCGCAGGTTGATTTTCAAACTGAGCAAAAAAAGCCGCTTCATCTATGACTTCAAAACGCACGTCAATCGCAGGTGAATGCTTATCTTCATATTCAACTTCAGCTTCTGCCAACGCCGAACCACAATCTGTACACCAATGCACCGGTTTAAAACCTTTGCTTAAATGTCCCTGTTCATTAATTTTACCCAATGAACGTACAATATCTGCTTCAAATTGATAATTCATCGTTAGGTAAGGCTCATCCCATTCGCCAAGAATACCCAAACGTATAAATTCAGTTTTCTGTAATTTAACTTGTTTTGCCGCATACTCTCGGCACGCTTTCCGAAAAATCTCAGGCGACACTTTAACCCCTGCTTTACCTATTTTTTTTTCAACCATTAATTCAATCGGTAAACCATGACAATCCCAACCGGGAATATACGGTGCATCAAAACCCGACAAAGTTTTTGATTTTAAAATAATATCTTTTAAAACTTTATTAACCGCATGACCGATATGAATCGTACCATTCGCATACGGAGGGCCATCATGTAGTACAAAAGAAGGCTTCCCCGCAAATTCAGTGCGAATTTTTTGGTATAAACCACTTTCTGTCCATTTTTTCAGACGTTCAGGCTCACGTTGTGCTAAATTCCCCTTCATTGGAAAAGCAGTTTTAGGGAGGTTTAGAGTTTTTTTATAATCAATAGTCATGAGTTTTGAATAGGTAATAAAGTCTTAGCGTGAAGAGTATCTAACTGAATTTGTTGTTTTAAATCATCCACTGATTGAAAGCACATTTCACTGCGTATTTTATATTTAAAATGTACTTCCACTTGCTTTCCATAAATATCTTGATTGAAATCAAATAAATGGGTTTCTAATAATACCCGAGAATCCCCATTAACTGTGGGACGTACGCCAACATTAGCAATGCCATAAATTGGCTCATCGTTAATTCCCGTCATCGTTACCGCAAAAACACCTTCAATCGCAGTATTTTTGCGTAACATTTGAATATTAGCCGTTGGAAAGCCAATTTCCCGTCCTAGCTTTTTACCGTGAATCACCTTACCACAGACGGAATAATCACGCCCCAACATTAAAGCGGCTTTGGCTAAATCACCATTACTTAAAGCATCTCTAATAAGCGTACTACTTACCCGTTCACCTTTAATTAAATACGAAGCACTATCTGCTAATTTAAAATCGTAATCCTGACTCGCTTGCTGTAATAACGCAAAATTACCGCGACGGGCTTTACCAAAATGAAAATCATCACCAATCACTAAATACTTAATATTTAAACGCTTAATTAAAATATCACGAATAAACTCATCAGGATTAAAATCAGCAAAGGCTTGGTTAAAGCGTAAAATTAAAAGGGTATCAATGGGTAGCGGCTGAAAATGTATTACTTTTTCTCTCAAACGCGTTAAACGTGAGGGGGCATTATCCTTTAAAAAAAATTCTAAGGGCTGCGATTCAAATATCATCACCACCACCGGCAAGCCTAATAACTGTCCTTTTTCGGCTAACTTATTAATAATACTACTATGTCCTTCATGAACACCATCAAAATTACCAATTGTCAGTACACAACCTTGTTCAAAAATAGGTAACTGATTAATTCCACGAATAAGTTGCATTATGCTTTAATAACTAATTTTTTCATATAGCCTAATTATTTAATAATGCAATGGTATCTTTATCAATAGGTATTGAATAATCATAAGCAGAAATAATTATATTAGTATCCGCATCGACAACTTTTGCCGTAATATATACACGAGTTTTACCAACAGCATAAGTTCCAACAAGTACGGCTTGAGCCTGATGACCTTGTGAAATACTAACTAACTCTCTTGATAATAAAAACTCACCATTTTGCTGTTGAATATAAATATTTTTCCGCAATAAAACCTCTATAACTTTATAGTGATTACGCGTAAATACAGTCCCGAACTGCTGTGCAATACTTCGACCTAGAGCAGAAGAGTTCGTTAAGTCATTAATATTTACAAAACTAGCCACAATTAATGGAGCCTGTGTTGTCAATCTAACTTTAACATAATTTAATAACTGTTGTGCAGCAATATGATTATGGTCAATATTATAATACTGATTATTTAATGTTTGACACCCAGTTAATGACAACCCAGTTATTAATATAAAAATCCTCAATAGTGATTTCATTTTTTTACTCCTTATTGATTCGTTACATTAAAGGTATGAATTTTCTTAGCGGGTACTGGTATACGATAAGTATAATGGGGAATATTTGCATTTTCTATATAATATACTCGTGAATCTGAATTAAGAACTTGCTTATTCATGATAATTTGAGTGGTAACAACGACTTCATCTGTTGGCGTTGAAAAAGTATCATTTTGACTTCCAATCACATAAAACGGTACTTTAACAACATCTAAAGCAGCAATAGATACACTAAAAATACTTTTTGCAATTGCTGTTCCTGATAAAAAATGAACACCTTGAGCTAAAGTCGTTTCAAAAACTCTGTCTTCCTCATAGCGTGCAGGCTGTTTAATAACATCTACACTATATTTAATGATAGCTGTATTAAAATCTGGCTCAGTTACAATGTAAACACCTTCAGCAGCCAAACGACTAGTTAAAAGGTGATGATATGCTTTTGCAAATGGCACTTTAACAGCGGGCCTTTTAATGTAAACACGTACATTTGGTAAGAACTCTAAAGTTTTACTAATCATTCCAGCTTCATGCTCTGCCAATGTATCCCAATGAGATGCTGAATTTAATTTCAGTTGTCTCGTAGATTGAAATCCTTTACCATAAGGCATTTCATGTGCACACCCTGATATAAATAATACTGTAAAAAATAAAACTATCTTTTTCATTGCTTCTTCCTAAAAATCTACATAATACCTTAAGCTTAAATTTAAGGTATTGTTCATGCTAAATAAAAATAACCTATTCAAATCCATCAGATATGATATATCCGTCAACATACCTAGTATCGTAATACCCATAGTGCTGTGCATCCACATCAAAATCTTTCCTAATTAAATTAGAAGAAATAATAGTTTGCCCTGGAATAACAGCTGTTACAGTATCAACTAAAGCAGTACTAACATACCTAATTGCATACACAGAGCCTTTAAAGCCTCCTTCAATCACACTCTGTAAAAAATTACTGCGATTAGTGGTGGTAACAATATTATAAGGTAGATCAGTTCGAGCATTCAATGTATCCATGAAGGCATAATGTGTATTATAAATATTCCCATACCGAAACCTATTATTATATTCTTCAGCAATACATGAAGATGATAATCCTCCTAAAAATATAAAAAGGTAAAATAAATGCTTTATCATGAAGCTATCTCCCAAAACTAGTTCTGTGTCATTAATAAAAAATACTGTAAACAAGCTATAACAGCCTGCTATTCTACTTTAAAGTTATCGACCTGATGATTTAAATCTGTACTGTATATTCATTTTGAAAAAAATAATTCACTACAATATGCCTTTTACTCGGTCTTCAAGTTTTTAGTTTTTCAAAATATAAAACTTGGCATAAAAACTGCATTAAGTTAAAAAATTCATTACATAACAGTGTATAGAGAGCGACATAAACATTTATTTCAGGCTCAAAAAATTTAACATTAAGCGGCAATGATTTTTTAAAATTCAACCCATAAACTTCTGCTATACTTAACCAATCTAATCCTAACACTTAATTATTAATTTATTATCCCTATGATACGTCTATTATTTATTTGTTCTATTTTATCATTTACATCAATCAGCCTAGCTGAAGAACAATATTATGAAAATAAAATAACTCATAAACTCTTACGTGGTCTATCTAATAGCTCATTAGCAATGATGGAAATCCCCAAAAACATTATCAAAGTATCTAATGATACCAATGTTATTTACGGCTTATCCGGCGGCTTCTTTTTAGGCGCGTTAAATACCTTCGGACGCACGCTGGTGGGTGTTGTTGATATTATTAGTTTTCCTGTTGCTACTAAACCTGTGGTTTATCCAGTGCATCCTTGGCAAAATTATTTAAAATCAAATACCCAATATGATAATTTATTTGAAACCGATTATTAAACCTGCGGCACCACTAAACGGCTCAACCCATTAGGTAATTTAACCAGTTCAATCTGCGTTTTAATACGTTGCTTAATACCGTCTACATGAGAAATAATCCCCACACTTTTACCTTGGGTTTTTAGATGTTCCAAGGTACTCACGACGGTATATAAGGTTTCTGCATCTAAATTACCAAAGCCTTCATCGATAAATAATGAATCCACTGCACGTCCATTATTAGCAATCGAAGAGAGACCCAATGCCATTGCTAAACTCACGATAAAGGTTTCACCGCCTGATAATGATTTAACCGAACGTGAACGTTTATCTAGCTGTTCATCCTGAATACTAATTGAAAAGCCATTATCACTGGCGATGCTTTCCACTTGATAACGCCCATTAATTTTAGTTAATACCCGATTTGTTGCGGTCATTAAAGTATGCATTAAATTATCACGCACCTGTTGACGTAAACTATTTTCAGACTCAGTTTCTATTTTTTGTTGCTGCTGTTGTGCTGCAAGCAGCTGCTGTTGATGCTCTTCAATCGAGCTTAATGTGATTGAGTTTTCTTCAACTAAGCGTTGCTGTGCGTTTATTTTAATCACTAAACTCGCCATTTCCTGCTCAGTAATTTCCATTTGTACGCCTTTATCGCGTAACTGAATCACCACACCATCAAGTGGTTCTCGACCTTCTAAATAATCAGTTTCTGCGGCTAATTGTTTTAATAATAACGCTAAATTAACCGTAATTTGTTTACTTTTTGCATTTAAATCAGCCGCTAAACGAACGTTTTCATCTTTATTATGATGCAAATTCAATAGCTCCATTACCTCTTCAAGTGATTGATAACTTGATTTAGCTAAGATAGCTTGTAACGCCAACTGTTGCTTTTGTAAATCTGAGGTCAATTTCATCAACTGCTGTTTAGCTTGTTTTATTAGCTCTACTAAATTTACATTTTCCACATATAATGTCGCCAAATGATATTCAGCTAACGAAGCTTCTTTTGCCTGTATTTGCTGCTTAACCTGCTCTAAATGCACGTTATACTGACTCACTTTTTCTTTTATAACCGCGAGTTCATCATTCAATGATACCTGGCGCAAACTATACATTTGATAATCTTGACGACGTTGATTTAACACATCATACAACTTATCTTCTTTACCTGACATAATAGGCTCTAAACCCATTTCAGCTAATTGAGCGGTAATGATTGCCGTTAATGCCACTTCTTTATCTATGGTTTCTTTTAACGCAATTTCTAAATCAATAATTTCTTGAGGTCGCCCTTCGCCTCGCTCATCTAAAACAGCCTGTTTTTTCTCACGTTTTAACACCGCTTCTTCACGCTTAATAATCCAAACTTCTAATTTAGTAATCGCCTTCTTCTTGCTGCTATAGCGCTTAACAAGCCCTTTAACTTCTTTTAATTCCGCATTTTCTTTTTTAATAAATTGACTCATACGGCGAAAACGTTGAATATCAAAACCTTCATGCATGGTATTTAAACGTGTTGCCAAGGTTTGCCATTCCGTTAATACCCGCTGAATACGCTCAGTATGCTCCTTATTTTTTTCTTTGAATTTCAGGTATGCCGTCATCTCCTGATGGATTTTCTTTTCCTCAGTATTTAAGGCTTTTAAGGTATTACGCTGATCAGCTAACGCTATTTTAGAATCATTAATCACCGGAAGACGCTGCGTATACGGATGCTGTTTTGAGCCACATAACGAACAAGGCGTATCATATTCAAGATGATGTCTGTCATCATCTAATTTATGGGTTAAATCTTCGCGATAAACCGCTTTTTCTAAAATAGTTAAAATATTTTCAGCTGAAAATATTTGTTTTTGCTTAGTCTCTAATAAATTATTGAGTAAGGTTTTATCCACTTTTTCAAAACGCTTAGAAAAATTTTTATTCACAAAACGCTTATGCACTTTTGCCAAACTCAATAATTCCGTAAATTCATCGGCTCGTCCACGCTGTTCACGCTCTAAAGCTTGCATTTCTTCAAACGTATGGCCATTAGCAATAAACTCTAAATCCTCATTTAATGCCGCTAAGGATTTTTTCACGCCGGTGATTTTTTTGTTCAGCTCTGCAATTCTAGCCTGATTCTTAACCGTTGCTGACGAACCTGATTTATGTTCTTTATTAAAACCTTTTAATTTTTTTTCTTGTTCACGCTGTAATTGTCTATAATTTTTTAATCGCCCCAATTCAGGCATATTCTCAACTAAAAAATGATCTTTTTGATGCTCAAGTAACCACTTATCAACCGTTGCTAAGGTTTGTTGCTTCTCAGGTAATTGGGTATTAAAAATGCCTAATTGCGTTAAATCTGCCTGTTGAGCCGTTTTTTCTACAACAATTTCTTGTTTTAAGACGGTTATTTTTTGCTGCTGACTCTCAGGTGATTGCTGCCCTAAAGAACGTAAGGTCGCTTCATCAACCGCTTTATTTTCTAGCTCATCATTAATCGCAGTGCTTTTTTGTTGTTTTTCAGTCAACTCAGTTTCTAACTGGGTCAGCTGATTTTGAGCCTCAGTAATCGCATTTAAACTTGGCTCAAACTCTAAAACATCGCCTGTATTTTCAATTTTTTCTAGTACTGCCGTAACCTTTAAAAGTGATTGTTTCTGCTCAATTTGGGCTTGTTCCAGCTCCGACTGCTGTTGCTCTAAACTATGTTTATTTTCCCAACTCGCCTGTAATTGTAATAAACTGGTTTGCTCCTGCTTAAAAATAGCTAACTGTGCTTTTTGATCGGCTAAATCAAGTTCAGCCGCCTCATAATCCGCTGCTGACATTAAATCCACGCTGGCTAACGTTGCTTGTAAAGCTTGCAACTTTTTTTCAGCATCAGCCACGTTGTCATACACTTGCTGCTTATAATCCTCATAAATATCTTGGCTCATAATACGCTCCAAAATATCCATGCGTTCTGCATCTAAGGCATTTAAAAAACTCGCAAAATCACCTTGTTCTAACACAATAGAACGCGTAAAACGCCTAAAATCCATCCCTGTTAAGGCTTGATTTTTTAACAACACCTGCTGCATATCAGCCGCTAAAACTTGTTGCTCACCATCAAGTTCGACAAGCTGCATTTTAATCGGTAAATTATCAGCCGCCTCATTACCCTCGTCACGCATCGATTGCCAACTAGAGCGATACCGTTGTCCATCGACTAAAAATTCAACCTGAGAAAAACAACCTTGTGTGCCTTTGGTCATCACATAATCAGCCGGCTTATTAAAACGAAAGGTTTCGCCATATAAACCCAAGGTAATCGCATCTAAAATGCTCGATTTACCCGCGCCATTAACCCCTGTAATCGCAAATACGCCTGCATCTGCTAACGGTGCTTTATCAAAATCAATGCGGCTTTCACCGGCTAATGAATTAATATTTTTAAAATAAACACTCAGTATTTTCATATATTATGGAGTCAGTTTTTCATTAAACAGGGTGATAACAGATACTTTCTATTTTACAGGTACTCTAACAACAATCCCACAAACACGGTTAGACCAAAATAATTACTGTTTAAAAAAGCCTTAAAACAATCCGCTTTATGACGATGAAAAATTAATGTTTGCTCATAGATAAAAAAACCACTCGCCAAGATAATACTCACAAAATAGATAGCGGATAAATCTTGCATCATGCCTATTTTCAGTAACAAGCCAATAATAATTAACTGTAAAATCGCCATAATTTCACGATCTTTATCACCAAATAAAATCGCGGTTGATTTTACGCCAATTTTTAAATCATCATCCTTATCCACCATCGCATACATAGTGTCATACACTAACGCCCATAAAA
>CAJVYO010000038.1 GCA_913009515.1 uncultured Methylococcaceae bacterium | reverse complement strand
TTCTCAGGAAACCGAACGACAGCGAGCCTATCTCGAAACGTTATTAACAAATTTAACGTCGGGTGTATTAAGTTTTGATGCGAATTTAAATATTCGTACCGCTAATCAAGCGGCTAATCTTATTTTGCATGTTAAAGTGATGCGTTATTATGGCAAAGCATTAGCTTCACTTTCCTTGGAAGCCAGTCACCTTAAAGTATTAGTCGATATTGTTCAGCCTTTATTAGAGCAAAGTTTAGACACATGGCAGCGTAGCATTACCGTAGAAAATACCGAAGGGCGTAAAGAATTATTATGCCAAGGAAGTTCATTATTTTCCGAAGAAGGGGAATATATAGGGGCGGTGGTGGTATTTGATGATATAACCAATGTGATTCAGGCTCAAAAAAATGCGGCATGGTCAGAAGTGGCACGGAGATTAGCACATGAAATTAAAAATCCTTTAACACCGATACAGTTATCCGCCGAAAGATTACAGCATAAATTATTATCGCACTTAGATCATGATGATGCAGCGTTATTAAAGCGTTTAACTGCAACAATCGTACAGCAGGTTGAAGCAATGAAACTAATGGTGAATGATTTTTCTGAATACGCTCGCCCTGTTTCAAATCAAACCGAGACTTTAGATTTGCTGGCACTGATTCGAGAAATTATTGTGTTATACGGTGCTGAACCACAGGTTAATTTTTACGAAGACGTTGATGATAATGAGCAGTATATTATTGAAGCTAATGCGATTAATATTCGGCAAGTAATCCATAATCTATTTAAAAATTCACTGGAAGCGATGAATCATTGCGGTGATATTAATATTATATTAAAACGACTTTCAGCATCACAGATAGAGTTATCGCTTTATGATAATGGCTGTGGTATTGAGCGAGAGGTGATGAACACTATTTTTGAACCTTATGTGACCAGCAAACCCAAAGGCACCGGTTTAGGCTTGGCGATTGTTAAGAAGGTCATTGAAGAGCAAGGCGGGACAATACGTTTAGATAAGGCTTATCAACAAGGAGCAGGATTTATTTTGCAATTCCCAAGCATTAAATTACAGCATGAGGGCTAATGAGTGATGAATAACAAGCAAGCTAATATTTTAGTCGTTGATGATGAGTTAGATATTCGGCAATTAGTGAAAGAAATACTGCAAGATGAAGGTTATTGTGTCTACAGTGCAGGTAATGCGGAAGAGGCACGCCGTTTAAAATTATTGTATGATTTTGACCTTATTTTATTAGATATTTGGATGCCTGATATTGATGGCATCAGTTTATTAAAAGAATGGCATGATGAAACCGATTTTATCAGTCCGGTTGTGATGATGTCAGGGCATGGCACCATTGATTCAGCGGTAGAAGCCATTAAATTAGGGGCTTATGAGTTTTTAGAAAAACCCTTGTCGTTAGCTCAGTTATTATTGGTTGTGGAGCGGGCAATAGGTGTTCAGCAGTTAAAAGGTGAGCATATACTAGAAAAATCACATTATATTGAATGTGAACCTGTTGGCCATAGTTTGTTTGTCACGCGACTGAAAGAACAACTTATTTTATTAGCCAAGCATGATACGCATGTTGTTTTTACCGGCGAAAGTGGCGTAGGCAAAGCGTTATATGCCCGATTTTTACATGCTCACAGTCATCGTGCTGCTGCAAAATTTATAACTATTTCTATGGCAGGTATGAGGGCAGACACTGCAAATGAGATATTTTTTGGCAGTGAGCGTGATGGCGAAGTGACGCTAGGATTATTAGAACAAGCACAGGGCGGCACTTTATTTATGAGTGAAATAGCCACGATGAATAAAGCGATGCAATTAAATTTATTGAATGCATTAGACAGTGGTTTTTTTTACAGAGTCGGTGGCAAGCAACTGATTGCTGTCGATGTGCGGATTATTATTGCTACCGATAAGGGATTGCATGCTCACGTTGCATCAGGGAAATTAAGCGAAAATTTATATCATCTTTTAAATCAAGTAATGATGGCGATTGTTCCTTTAAGGGAGCATAGCGAGGATATTCCTGAATTATTAGCCTTTTATGTGAATTTTTTTATTCAGCATGAGAAATTAACGTTTAGAAAGTTTAGTATTTCTGCTCAGAATTTTTTACGGAATTATGCGTGGTTTGGCAATGTCAGAGAGCTGAAAAATTTAGTGCATAAATTGATGATATTAGGCGTCGGTAATGAAATTGATTTATTAGAAGTTAAAACGGCTTTAGGGGATAATTTAACCAAAGTTGTGGTGACAGCGGCAGAGAATGAGCCTGATTTTTTTAATTTACCGTTAAAAGAGGCAAGAGAATCATTCGAGCGTGCTTATCTAGAATATCATTTTGGAAAACACAAAGGCAATGTTGCGAAATTAGCCGCCGCTGTGGGTGTTGAGCGGACGCATTTATACCGAAAATTACATGCTTTAAATATAAAAGAATAACAGATGGTTTACCCTATTGATTATTTTTAGGATAATAGATAGATAATTTTACATGCTGTGATAAGTGTTTGATAAATAGCCTTAGATAGACAGCCTTATTGTGAGTACTCAACGACATTATGTTTGATAATTTAACCGATCGATTAAGTAAAACCTTAAAGAATTTAAAAGGTCAAGGCCGTTTAACGGAAGCGAATATTCAAGAAACTATGCGTGAAGTACGTATGGCTTTATTAGAAGCGGATGTTGCGTTGCCAGTGGTAACAGATTTTATTGATAAGGTTAAAGTCAGGGCATTAGGGCAAGAAGTTCAAGAAAGCTTATCGCCTGGACAATCATTGATTAAAGTGGTTCAGGCAGAGCTTGAATCAGTCATGGGTGCGGCAAATGAAGAGCTTGATTTAAAAGCCAATCCGCCGGCTATTATTCTAATGGCAGGGCTTCAAGGGGCAGGTAAAACAACCACGGTTGCAAAACTAGGTCGTTGGTTACAAGAAACTAAAAAGAAAAAAGTTGGGGTGGTGAGTGCTGATATTTACCGTCCTGCGGCGATTAAACAGTTAGAAACCTTAGCCAATGATACGGCATTAACTTTTTTTGATACCGATACTAGTAAAGGTGTTGTTGATATTGTAAATACTGCAATTAATGCCGCTAAAAAGCAATTTTTAGATGTGGTGATTGTGGATACCGCGGGGCGGTTGCATATTGATGATGACATGATGACTGAAATTAAACAGTTACATGCTGCCATTAAACCGGTAGAAACCTTATTTGTTGTTGATAGCATGACCGGACAAGATGCAGCTTTAACGGCGAAAGCCTTTGATGAAGCCTTGCCATTAACAGGGGTGGTGTTAACCAAAATGGATGGTGATGCACGCGGCGGGGCGGCATTGTCTATTCGTCATGTGACGGGGAAACCGATTAAATTTATCGGTATGGGTGAAAAAACAGAGGCGTTAGAGCCGTTTCATCCTGAGCGTTTAGCCTCTCGTATCTTGGGTATGGGCGATATGCTTAGCCTTATCGAAGATATTGAAAAGAAAGTTGATAAGAAAAAAGCCGATAAATTAGTTCGTAAAATTCAGAAAGGCAAAAGTTTCGATTTAAGTGATTTTGTTGAGCAATTAGAGCAAATGCAAGACATGGGTGGCGTGAAATCGATGATGGATAAGTTACCTGGCATGAATGAAATATCTCAAGACATGCGTGATAAGGTGAATGATAAAGCCTTGGCGAAGCAAATTGCGATTATTCGTTCGATGACTAAACAAGAAAAAGCCTTCCCTGATTTAATTAAAGGTAATCGTAAAAAACGCATTGCAAAGGGAGCAGGTCAAGAGTTACAAGATGTTAATCGGGTATTAAAGCAATATAAAATGATGCAAAAAATGATGAAGCGTTTGAATAAAGGCAATATGGCTAATATGATGCGTGGTATGAAAGGTAATATGAAAGGAATGCGTGCTTAAATTAATATAAATTATCAGCTTAAGGTTTTAGGAAAAATAAGATGGTTTTTAAGATTTAAGCTTTTATATATTTATTAAAACGCGTAAAATAGTTCGATTAAACTTAAGTTAAATGTAAAATTAGAGGAATTTAGATGGTAGTTATACGTCTTGCTAGAGGTGGACAAAAAAATCGTCCTTTTTATCATGTTGTCGTGACTGATAGTAGAAATAGCCGTGATGGTCGTTATATTGAGCGTTTAGGTTTTTTTAATCCTTTAGCAAAAGGATCAGAAGAAAGACTAAGACTTGATGCAGAACGTGTTGAACATTGGAAAGGTCAAGGTGCTCAACCTTCTGAACGTGTTGCTAAATTGATTAAAGACGCTAAAAAACAAGCAGCTGTTGCTGCATAAGGTTGTCTGAAGAATTTATTAGTGTTGGTAAGGTTTCAGGTGTATTTGGAGTCAAAGGTTGGATAAAAGTATTTTCATATACTGAATATCGTGAAAACATATTGGCTTACTCACCTTGGACTTTAAGGAAAGGCAACCAAACAAAACAAGTTGTAGTGTTGGAAGGTCGCATTCATAGTAAAACGATTGTTGCCTATTTAAAAGGTATTGATAGTCGAGATTTAGCTGCCGAATTAAATGGCTGGGAAATTATTATTGACCCTCAACAATTGCCCAAGGCAAGAAAGGGTGAATATTACTGGCGTGATTTGATTGGCTTAAAGGTTAAAACAACTGATGATGTAGATTTCGGTATTGTTCAGCAAATGTTAGAAACAGGTGCTAATGATGTGGTGGTGACATTGCTTGATGAAAGGGAACGTTTAATTCCTTTTTTACAAGGTGAAACGATTATCGAAATAGATTTAACAGCAGGTACAATGATTGTTGATTGGGATCCTGACTTTTAATGCGTTTTGATGTTGTTAGCTTATTTCCTGAGATGGTTTTGCAAAGTGCTATAAATGGTGTTACCGGTCGTGCTATTACAGAAGGCTTGGTAGATTTATTTGTATGGAATCCACGTGATTATACGGATGATAAGCATAAAACCGTAGATGACCGTCCTTATGGGGGGGGAGCAGGGATGGTAATGAAATACCAGCCTTTGAAAGATGCGGTGGAATCAGCTAAACAGGCGATAAAGTCTCAAGCGGTTAAAGTCGTTTATTTAAGCCCTCAAGGTAAACCTATTACACAGCGTTTATTAAATGAAAGTGTTGATTTAGAACAGTTGATTTTAATTGCGGGACGTTATGAAGGTATTGATGAGCGATTTATTGAACATGAATGCGATGAAGAATGGTCGTTAGGTGATTTTGTTATTAGCGGTGGTGAACTTGCTGCATTAGTGGTTATAGATGGTATTTCACGTTTATTACCTGATGTTTTAGGTGATGAACAATCTGCAAAGCAAGATTCGCATATGAATGGCTTATTGGATTATCCGCATTATACGCGACCCGAAGAGGTTGAAAATCATGTTGTCCCTAAAGCATTATTAAGTGGGCATCATCAGCAGATAGAACAGTGGCGTTTAAAGCAGGCTTTAGGGCGAACATGGCAAAAACGTCCAGATTTATTAGTTGATAAAGTTTTAACAACTGAACAACACGCATTATTAGAAGAATTTAAAATTGAATTAAAGTATAAATAAGGTGCAGTAATGAGTAATATTATTAGTCAATTAGAAGCAGAACAGCTTAAAAAAGATCTTCCTGAATTTAATCCAGGTGATACAGTTGTCGTGCAAGTAAAAGTTAAAGAAGGCGAAAGAGAAAGATTGCAAGCGTTTGAAGGCGTTGTTATCGCGAAACGTAACCGTGGTTTAAATTCTGCGTTTACGGTTAGAAAAATTTCTCATGGTGTCGGTGTTGAGCGTGTTTTCCAAACACACAGCCATTTAGTAGGTGATATTACCGTGAAACGTCGTGGTGCAGTTAGACGTGCTAAGTTATATTATTTACGTGAATTATCAGGCCGAGCAGCACGTATTAAAGAAAAATTATAAGTGTATTTGTGTTGTACACGGTTCAAAAAAGGTGTCTTTAGGCGCCTTTTTTTATGCCTGTTAATAAATTAAGTTATTACGTTAAAAAGAGAGTGTATGAATCATTTTATCATTGGTCAGCGTTGGATTAGTCGTTCTGAATCTGAATTAGGACTAGGGATTATCATTGATAGTACGTCTAGTCGTGTGACGGTTTTATTTTTAGCGGCTAATGAGCGGCGCGTTTATGCGGTTGATAATGCGCCTTTGACGCGGGTACAATTTTTATTAGGTGATTTAATAGAAAATGACGACGGGTTTTCTGGGGTTATCACTGATATTTCAGAGCAAGAAGGGCTTATTCGTTATCAAATGCGTCGTGACGATAATGATGAATTGATTAGTTTTGATGAAATGGCATTAAATGCTCATTTGCAATTTAATAAACCGCAAGAACGTTTATTTATGGGGCAAGCTGAAGCCGGCCGTTGGTTTTCATTGCGTTATGATACCTGGCAGCATAAACAGCGTTTACAGCAAAGTGATGTCGCGGGTTTAATGGGCGTACGTGCGTCACTGATTCCACATCAGCTTTATATTGCACATGAAGCCGCTAAACGTGAACAAGTGCGTATTATGCTGGCAGATGAAGTGGGTTTAGGGAAAACCATTGAAGCGGGTTTAATTTTACATCAGCGATTGCATCTGGGTTTAGCCGCACGCATATTGATTATCGTACCAGAGAGTCTATTGCATCAATGGCTGGTAGAGATGTTACGCCGCTTTAATTTGATGTTTAGTCTATTAGATGAAGAGCGTTGTGTGGCGATTGAAGAGGATAATCCTTTTTTAACTACCCAATTAGCCTTATGTTCATTAGACTTCTTTGAAGAAAATTCATCACGAAAAGCCCAGGCGATTGCGGCAGGCTGGGATATGGTGGTGGTTGATGAAGCTCATCATTTACAATGGCATCAAGAAACACCCAGCGAGGCTTATGCTTTTGTTGAGCGTTTATCACAGAGTGTTGAAGGGCTTATTTTATTAACGGCAACGCCTGAGCAGTTAGGTAAGCAGACGCATTTTGCCCAATTAAGGCTATTAGATGCGGATCGTTTTTATGATTTTGAGGTGTTTCAAGAAGAAGAACAGCATTTTCAGCCGATTGCCCAGTTAGCTGAAAAAATTAATCATTTTAACGAGCCTTTAAACTCTACGGAAGAAACCTTACTGCTTAGTTTGGTCGATAAAAGTTTAAGTGACGCATTTTTACAAAACGCTGACGATAAAAGTGTGCAAGCGGCTATTTTAGAACAACTGATTGATCGTCATGGCACAGGGCGAGTTTTATTTAGAAATTCACGTCAGGTGGTTAAAGGTTTTCCTGAAAGAGAATTACATCATTACGCTCTGCCTGATACGGATAATACTAGTGTGATTTGGTTGGTCGATTTCTTAAAATCGTTGGCTGATGAGCAAGTGTTGTTAATTTGTAAAACCCCTGAGATGGTGTTGCAACTGCAAAAAAGTTTGCGTGATAAATATGCCATTAAAGTGGCGGTGTTTCACGAAGGCATGAGTATTATTGAGCGTGACCGAGCGGCGGCGTATTTTTCAGATGCCGAAGCCGGGGTTCAAGTTTTACTGTGTTCAGAAATTGGCAGTGAAGGGCGTAATTTTCAATTTGTACATCATTTAATTTTATGGGATTTACCTGAAAATCCTGATTTATTGCAGCAACGTATCGGGCGTTTAGACCGTATTGGTCAGCAACATATTATTCAAATTCATGTGCCTTATATCATTGGTAGCACGCAGCATAGTTTATGCCGCTGGTATGACGAAGGCTTACAGCTTTTTCAACATAATAGTAATGCCGCCAGTGAAGTGTACCGCTTGCAAGCTGACAGTGTTGCTCAGGTCTGTGCCAGTGATTATCAAGAGGGTATTGATGCGTTAGTGGTTGATGCTCAAAAATTAATCACGAAAATTGAAACAGAGATGCATCAATCACGTGATTTATTATTAGAGTTAAATTCATTTCGTCAGGAACCTGCCTATCAACTGATTGATAAAATTCGTGCCTTATCAGAGCCGATGGCATTATGGCGTTATATGGAAACTATTTTTGATTGTTTTGGTATCGACTCAGACTATCATTCTAAAGATTGTTCTATTTTGCGGGCTGAATCCTTACAACGTGTGAGTCATTTTCCTTATATTCCAGAAGATGGCGTGACGGTTACTATTAATCGCCAGAGTGCATTGGCTCGTGAAGATATGCAATATTTAACGTGGGAGCACCCGATGGTGTTATCTGCGATGGATTTAGTGTTATCTGATTATATTGGTAACGCGGCGTTTAGTGTGGTCAAGCACCCTAATTTAGAGGCTGGACAGTATTTAATAGAGTGTTTGTTTTTAATTGAATGTAGTGCCCCATCTCATTTACAGTTAGGGCGTTTTTTACCGGTCACTCCGTTGCGATTTTTAATTAATCAAGAGCAAACCGATGTAAGTGACATGGTATTGCATGATGATTTAAATGACGTGCGGCATGAATTAGAGCATGAGCAAATTACTGAATTTATGAGTGCTCAGCATCAGAGTATTAATGCATTGATAGCGGTTGCGGAAAAACAAGCAACCCAGCAGATGAATAGTATTATTGCTGACGCGACGACAGATATGTTGGCGGTATTGTCAGCTGAAATTAAGCGTTTAAAGGCATTGGGTAAGGTTAATTTGAGTATTAAGCCGACAGAAATTGAGGCTTTAAAAGAAAAAGCGATTGTATCGCATGATTGTATTAATCAAGCAAAATTGCGCTTAGATGCGGTTAGATTTATTATCACCAGTTAAGTGTCAAACATGATATAACAGCTACTTATAATTAAAATAAAAATCAGAGCATAGAGGATAAAGATGGGATTATTTGGATCAATTGTTGGGTCATCTAAAGTAAAGTCAGCGAATAAAAAGTTAAATTTAGCCCGTGAAGCCACGGATAAAGTACAGGCTGAAACCTTACTAAGCGAAGCAATGACCGCGTATGCGACTGTTGCTGCTGATAGTTCGGCTTTTACAGGGGCGCTGTATGGCTGGGGAGCAGCTTTATTGCATTCTGCGCGTTTGAAAGACGGTGGCGCGGAGGCGAAGGGCTTATATGAAGAAGCAGGCAAAAAATTCTCCTATTGTCTTGTAGCGAAGGCTGATTATTTAGCGGCAGCGTTGGATTGGGGCGTAGCATTAATGGAATTAACGCCTTTTCAAGAAGAATCTGAACGTGCGGCGACCTATGCATTAGCAAAGGAAAAATTTACGCTTGCAGATTCCATTCAAGAGGGTGTTGCATCGTATAACTTTGCGTGTTTACATGCGGTGAGTGGTGATTTTGAAGCTTGTAAAGCATCGTTAGAAGCCGCTCATGATTATAAGAATTTACCTGATGAGGCAGAGATATTAAGCGATGTCGATATGCAATCGGTAAAAAATGAGGCTTGGTTTACCGATTTTATCACGTCATTGAGTGCAGAGCCTGAGGTTGAGGTGGTAGAAGTAGAAAGTGATGAGAAAGTACCAGAAGCTGAATACTCTAAGGTTAAGCTGCGTGATGATGGTAGCCCCGCTGACTATGAACCTAACAAGACAAAGTAAATTTTAATTCTTTACTAAAATACTTGGTTTTTAGTGGTGGGATAATTTATACTTAAAACCAGTAGCGATTTTTATTTTAATTTAGGAGAAAAAGATGAGTTATGAATTACCTGCTTTACCTTATGCAAAAGATGCATTGGCCCCTCATATTTCTGAAGAAACATTAGAATTTCATTACGGCAAACATCATCAAACGTATGCTACCAACCTTAATAATTTAGTGCCGGGTACTGAATTTGAAGGAGCAAGTGTTGAAAGTTTAGTGATGCGTGCGTCAGGTGGTATTTTTAATAATGCAGCACAAGTTTGGAATCATACGTTCTATTGGAATAGCTTGTCGCCAAATGGCGGTGGTGAACCAACGGGTGAATTAGCGGCTGCGATTGAAAGTAGCTTTGGCTCATTTGCTGAATTTAAAGCAGCTTTTACTAAATGTGCAGTAACGACCTTTGGTTCAGGCTGGGGCTGGTTGGTTAAAAATGCAGATGGTAGTCTTGAGTTAGTGAGTACGAGCAATGCAGCGTGTCCATTAACTGAAGGTCAAACACCTTTATTAACCTGTGATGTTTGGGAGCATGCGTATTACATCGATTATCGTAATGCACGCCCTAAATATTTAGACGCTTTTTGGGCATTAGTTAATTGGGAATTTGCGGCAGAAAATTTTGCTGCTTAAGTAAGGTGTCGCTAGAAATATTCATAAAATAAGTTTATTTGGGGCGTAGACTTTA
>CAJVYO010000037.1 GCA_913009515.1 uncultured Methylococcaceae bacterium | reverse complement strand
ACTGAGGCGGCTTGCTCTTCTAAAATACCTGATAACACTATCTGACCTTGAGGATTAACCAGACTCATAATATGTTCTGATAATTCAATTAGCGGTTTTGCTAAAATATTAGCCAATACAATATCCACAGACATTGCATTAAACTCTTCCGGTAAATAGGTGCTGATTTTATCGGAAACATTATTTTTTTCTGCGTTATCACGAGTCGCAATTAAGGCTTGTGGGTCGATATCAATGGCATGCGCTTCTTTGGCGCCTAATAAGACAGCCGCGACCGCTAAAATACCTGAACCACAACCAAAATCTATCACGATTTTACCTGCTATATCTTGCTCGGCTAACCATTCTAAACATAAAGCAGTTGTTGGATGCGTACCGGTACCAAAGGCTAAACCAGGATCTAAAATTAAACTCACGGTATTCGGCTTATCTTGCTCTTGTCCACTGGGATAAACCCATAAATTTTGACCAAATTGCATCGGCTGATAATGTTCCATCCAAGCTCGTTCCCACGTTTGGTCGGCGAGTATTTCAGCATGCCAATCGTGTAAATCATTGGCTGAAAATTGTTGAAATAATTGTTGTTTAACCTTGGCTATATCGGTGTCTATTTCAAATAAGGCGATGCTTTTAGTCTGCTCCCATATTCGGGTTTCACCAATATCAGGTTCATACACAGGCTTTGAATCTGCATTCATATAAGTAACAGACACTGCGCCTAATGTTTCACTTAAAAAATCAGATAGTTCAGCAGCGAGAGCTTTAGGGCTTACAACAGAAATTTGATGCCAAGTCATAATAGAATTAGAGTGGGTGAGAGAGGATTATCGTTCAGGATATTTTTTTAAAGCCCTCTCCTTTTAGGGAGAGGGTTAGGCGGGAGATATTGAAAACTTGAAATAAGTGTTTAATTGATGCCTAATTTTTTTTCTAAATAATGAATATTTTGTTGACCGACCGCAAACGCATTATCAGCCATAATATTTTTTTGCAGGTCAATATTAGTTTTAATGCCTTCAATGACCATTTCATCTAACGCGGTTTTCATGCGGGCAATTGCACTATCCCGCGTTTCACCATGCGTAATCAGCTTGCCAATCATAGAATCATAATACGGCGGTACTTTATAGCCATTATAGATATGCGTTTCACAACGTACACCAGGACCACCCGGCATATGAAATAAATCAATCGTGCCTGGAGAAGGCATGAACGTCACCGAATCTTCAGCATTTAATCGACATTCAATCGCATGACCGCGTAAAACCACATCATCTTGCGTAAAAGATAGCGGTTCGCCAGCGGCAATACGCAATTGTTCTTTCACGATATCAATACCGGTGACCATTTCAGTAACAGGATGTTCAACTTGGACACGGGTATTCATTTCTATAAAAAAGAACTCACCTTTTTCATATAAAAATTCAAAGGTACCCGCTCCCAAATACCCCATATCAACACAGGCTTTAGAGCAGCGTTCACCGATAAATTTTCGTTGTTCTTCGCTAATACCTGGTGCCGGTGCTTCTTCAACGACTTTTTGATGGCGACGTTGCATTGAGCAATCTCGCTCTCCTAAATGCACCGCATTGCCATGTGCATCCGATAACACTTGAATTTCAATATGACGCGGATCTTCAAGAAATTTTTCCATGTAAACGGTACTGTTACCAAAAAAAGAACCGGCTTCTGATTTAGTTAACGCGATGGAACTCAATAATGCACCTTCGGTATGCACGGTACGCATACCCCGTCCACCGCCACCACCAGCCGCTTTAATAATAACAGGATAGCCTATTTCTTTGGCCATTTTTAAATTTACGCTATTATCTTCGCCTAATGGATCGCCATTTCCGGGCACACAAGGAATACCCGAGGCTTGCATGGCTTTTTTAGCTTGAATCTTATCACCCATTTGACGAATAGTTTTCGCCTCTGGACCAATAAAAGTAAAACCACTTTGTTTTACTTTTTCTGAAAAATCCGCATTTTCGGCTAAAAATCCATAACCTGGATGAATCGCTTCTGCATCGGTTACTTCGGCCGCACTAATAATAGCGGGGATATTTAAATAACTGTCTGCCGAGGCAGGTGGGCCAATACAAATGGCTTCATCTGCTAAACGCACATGTTTTAAGTCACGGTCAGCACTAGAATAGACGGCGACGGTTTTAATACCGAGTTCACGGCACGCCCGTAAAATACGCAGAGCGATTTCACCACGATTGGCAATAACAATTTTATCGAACATTAGTGCTACCTCGTGATGATTATTCTATGATGAAAAGGGGTTGGTCATACTCAACAGGTTGTGCATTTTCAATTAATATTTGTTTAATGGTGCCTGTTTTATCCGCTTCAATCTGATTTAAAATTTTCATCGCTTCAATGATACATAAGGTATCACCTTCTTTAACGCTGTGACCCACTTCTACAAAGGGAGCAGAGCCGGGTGAAGCCGAACGATAAAAAGTACCGACCATAGGTGATTTCACTGCATGGCCGGTGGGTTCAGATAGTATTTCTTCGCCTGCAACAGCTGGGATAATTGCAGCAGCTGGCGTAGCGGGAGCTGCCATCATCGTAGGCGCGGCCATAACGGGTGCAGGCGTGTTGGAAAAACGACTAATACGGACAGATTCTTCGCCTTCTGTAATTTCAATTTCTGTAATGTCCGATGCATCAATGAGTTCAATCAGTTTTTTTATTTTTCTAATATCCACGATTTATTTTCTCTCGAGTAGTGCCTGATGTGCAGCCTGTAAGGCTAATTCGTATCCTGTTGCTCCAAGTCCACTGATAACTCCCTGTGCAATATCTGAAAAATAGGAGTGCTTACGAAAGGCTTCGCGGGCGTGAACATTGGATAGATGGATTTCTATAAAAGGTATTTTGGTAGCTAATAGTGCATCACGAATCGCCACGCTAGTATGGGTAAAAGCAGCTGGATTGATAATAATATAATCAATAGACTCAGCAAATGCGTTATGAATATGTTCTACCATTTCATGTTCGGCATTATTTTGATAAAAACTCAGGGTATGCCCTTGTTTTTCTGCGATGTTTTCACAACTAGCTTGAATATCACTAAGGGATTTACACCCATAATGAGTCGGTTCTCTGACACCTAACAAGTTTAGGTTAGGCCCATTAAGAATGATGATTTTTGCCATTTATCAGGTTATTATTATAATTATGTAATCGATAAGCCTAGATTTTGCCTAATTTGTGGCGTTTTGTCCAGATATTAAGTGATTTGTTGATTACTTGTGCAAAAAAACGCGGTTTTAAAGCTAAACTTTAAGTTTTACTTTTAAAACTATGATGGTAAATAATTTATAACTAATAGTGTTGTGAGACTAGAGATTATCGCAGTGGCTAAGATAATCCACACATTATTACATTTTTTTGGCTCAGCACTGACAGTCTCAGCCCCTTCTAATGATGCTTCAATGGCTTTTATTTTTCCATTTTCTTCCGCTAAATTATAATGAATAACATCACCGATACGAGGGCGACGCGTTATATCTTCTAATGAAGAAATATGAATGAAAACATCATCTTCCTTGTTATTGCTTGCTGTTCTGATAAACCCAAAGCCTCTATCGTCCTTCCAAGCGGCAATAGTGCCTGTTTCTGATTGTGTTGCCATACCAATTAACCTATTTTATCCATGAGTAAATGCCATTGATTTTTAAGTTTGCCTATTTTTAACGCAGATAGGGTTTTACAATGCAATAGTTAAATTATACAGCTTTTAACATACAAGATAAGGAAAAATAAGGGATGTTACCCTAAAATGAGTGCTTGAAAGTAGGGGTATTTACTTAAACTATTTTAGTAAAAATAAACTGCAATTTATTATTTACATTATAATTTATGACCTTTTATTTGGATATTGAGTTTACTATGTTACGTGTTATTTCTAATAGTATAGAGCGCTACCATCAACGGTCTGCTCCTGCCTTTATTATTGGTTTCTTTCGTATTTTATATGGCTTAATTGCCTTGCAAGAAATTTGTTTTTTGTTTTTCTTTCGGCATTTAATTTTTGACCCGATTCCGTTTATTGATGTGGAATTTCCTATGATTCCGCTATTTTTAGGGCTTTGGGGGCTTGTTGCAGCAGCGGTTATGACAGGCTATCGCAGTCAGCAAGCTATTATTGCAAATTATATTTTTTGGATTGTTTTTGTCAATTTCACGCCAATGCATCGTGATTTTGATGGCGGCTTTGATTTATTTATGATTGGTGTCGGCTTTTTTCTTATTTTTATGCCGATTGGGCGGAGTTTATCACTGGATAATTTAGTGCATAAGCTCCAGTTTAAGTATCAAGATAAGCCGCAATTACCGACAACAACCAATGCATTAAGTTTATTATTACCGGTGTTAGTCTGTTTAGGGTTTCTGTATTTAGATTCTGCAGTGCATAAAGTTTTTGCTCCCCATTGGCTGAATGGTTTAGGCGGTTGGCTGCCGTCGTCTATGCCTTATTATATTTCGGTACTCGATTTATCATGGCTGTTAAACAGTGAAATCACACAGAAAAGTATTGGCTATTTAATTTTAGTGTTTCAATTTAGTTTTATCTTTTTATTTTTTCGACGTCGTTTTCGCCCTATCTTTTTATTCGTGGGGGCGGGATTACATTTTGGCATCACCATTAGTTTTAATATTTACCCGTTTGGTCTAGGTATGTTGGCGGTTTATAGCTTAATGGTGCCTTTTTCATGGTGGCAAACCCTAGGCAATTTTTTCAGTCACGCAACACCACAGCTTAATGTTTATTATGATGGCGACTGCCCTTTGTGCAATCGCACCGCGATGATTATTAACCATTTTGATATATTCAACGGTGTTAGTTTTAAAGATTTACAAAATCATGCTGAATCTGTCAGTGAATTAAAATCGTATAGCCAAGAAAGCTTATTAAATGATTTATATGCGGTCGATTTGCAGGGGAAAGTTTATTCCGGGGTCGATACTTATATTCAAATTGGCTTAACAATGCGTTATTTGATGTTACCTGCCTTGTGTCTGCGTTTGCCAGTGGTGTATCAAATAGCGAATAAAGTTTATGCGCGTATTGCGAAAAATCGTGAACGTATCAGTTGTGATGATAGCTGTTTACCGGCAAAGCTTATCACTAAAGCCTATCCTGTCGATTTATATACGCGTATTTTTGAGCAGTATGCCAGTAAAAAACCGAAACAGTTTAAATTTAGGCTGACTAAAATTTTTATGGTATTGGTAATCTTACAACTCAATAGCAGTGTGCATTATGGTTTTTTATACCGTTTTTATGATTTAAAGCAGCTTAATAACCCTATTGCAACACAAGTATTAGGGCTTAGTAATTCAATACTGATGTTATCCACCACGTTTTTAGGTATTACGCCGCATGCTTTGTATTTGCATGATCATTTTGAAGGTTATGATGATTTATTAGCGATTACTTATCTTGATGCTAACGGTAAAGAGCAGTGGCTACCTTTTGTTAATCAGCAGGGACGAATGTTGGCACCGAATTGGGGGCGGGTGCATTCGATGTGGGCGAATATAGCGGTCACGCCTAATATCAATGCTAATAGATTAGAAAAATTTATTATGAAGGTGAGTGCCTTTTGGGGAACTAAAATAGGACTTAACCTTAATCAAGCCCATTTTATCATCAAACATAAGCGTATTACCTTGCCAGCCCAGTGGCAGCCTAACTTACGAGAGGCTAATTTGTCTGGAAAGTGGCAAGATGTAGGCACCGCAATTTGGGAAAATAAACAGTTTAAGATTGATTTAACAAAATTATGGGAAGTAATTGATAAAACAGATAGTTATAATAAAGTGCTTAAATAAAGTGTTGCCTAAACAATAAATGGTGTTGCATCAAAACTATTCCCATGATATAAAATGCACGTACTTTACAACTTTAGGTACAGCAAAATAATAATAAAAAATATCCTTAAGGAGGATGACATGAAAAAAGTATTATCACTACTTGCTATTTCTTTGATGTTAATTGGTGTAACGGGTTGTATGGATGATCCTAATGGCAGCAAGCAAAAAGTATCAAGCACTATTTCTTTATAGTTTTAACTGACTATAAAAATAAAAAAAGCCCAAGCATTGTTCTTGGGCTTTTTTTTGTCTAACGAAAAGTATTAAACAAGCTATCGATTAAGATAGCCTGTCTTTATTTCATCCGTTTTACTTCATTTTTGAATATAACCATTTAAAGCCTATACCCATTAACTTCAAGATTTGTGTCCCTGTTATTTTCCAGAAAAACTGCATAACGGTCGACATCACTTCAATCATGGCTTTTAAGCGTTTTGCACACGGTGAATCAGGATCTGAAAAACACGGGTTATTCATAAACCACATTTCTTTCACTGACATCAGCCACATAAACGCAAATGAAAAGCCCATACCTGAACCCGCCACCATTACTAATATAGCAAACATGGGGTGTAACTTAGTTAACCACCACGATAAAATATCAATAGCTAAAAAGGCATAAGGCATACCAATGGCAATACTTTTATATTTACTTGGCACGGTACTCGCAAAGCTAAAAATAAGCCCCACAAACATAAAGATAAAACTAATACCGAATAAATGAATATGCGATACACGGGTTAATGATGAGAAAGTAGCTCCTTCATCTTCTAAAGTAGTTTCATGTAATTCTGAAAATTCACCAAAATCAGGAATACCGCTGGCATTTTCGTTATGACATATTTCACATTTGGTCTCAATAATCTTTTTAACACCATGATTAACGTAATCGGTTTGTCCACCGCCATCACGAGCCCACTGCATAATGACAAAGTTTTCTTCTTCTGTCGCCTTGCCCTTCATAGAGCCATTGAGTTTATTTTCTAATAAGGTACCTGAGCGGTTACCGTAATAACTATAAACAATATCATCAATAGATAGTCCTAGTTTTCCATCAGCCATTCCGTGAGTGAATAGGATTTGAATCAAGGCAAAAACATAACCAATAGCAACCGTGGTTAAATAGCCTGTAAAGAGAACTTTTAAAGGGGTATCTAGCGCCTTTAATTCGATTTTTGAGGTGGGCATAATAGAATATTATTTTGAATAAGAAAAAATCTCATTTTAGCTTATCTTCTGCTTTTCAGGTAAAATTCATCGCATAATAATACGCATTTTAGCGACACAATTCATAAACATAATCTACAGAATTAAGGCAATAATATATGATGACAATGGATGATAGAGATGGAAAAATTTGGATGGATGGCCAATGGGTAGAATGGCGTGATGCCAAAGTCCATGTATTAACGCATACCTTGCATTATGGAGCTGGTGTTTTTGAAGGTTTACGTGCTTATCATACTGACAAAGGCTCAGCGATTTTTAAATTGGAAGAACACACCAACCGTTTATATCGTTCCGCGCATATTTTAAATATGCAGATTCCTTTTTCTAAAGAGGAAATTAATGCGGCTCATCGTGATGCAATTAATCATAATAATTTAGACAGTGCTTATATTCGTTCCATGTGTTTTTATGGTTCAGAAGGTATGGGCTTACGTGCAGATAATTTAAAAGTACATGTGATGGTTGCTGCATGGGAATGGGGGGCTTATTTAGGCGATGAAAGCATGGAAAAAGGCATTCGTATCCGCACTTCATCTTATACGCGTAACCATGTTAATAGCACCATGTGTAAAGCCAAAGCGAATGGTAACTATATTAACTCTATTCTTGCATTACAAGAAGCACTGAGCGCAGGCTATGATGAAGCATTGCTCCTCGACCATGAAGGCTTTGTCGCAGAAGGCAGTGGTGAAAATTTATTTATTGTACGTGATGGGGTGCTTTATACACCTGAAACCACCTCCGCTTTAGAAGGTATTACCCGTGATACTATTTTAACCATTGCTGAAGAGCAGGGCTTAGAAGTCAGAGTCAAACGCATTAGTCGTGATGAAGTGTATGTGGCTGATGAAGCGTTCTTTACCGGTTCAGCCGCTGAAGTCACGCCGATTCGTGAATATGATGACCGCAAAATAGGCGATGGCACACGCGGCCCGATTACTGAAAAACTGCAAACACTGTATTTTGATTATGTACACGGTCGCCGTGATGATCATGCTGAATGGCTGGCTTTGGTAAAATAATAATATACTTTAATTTAGGTTATAAATAATGAATACAAAAAATATTGGTTTTATCGGTGCGGGTAATATGGCTGCCAGTTTAATTAGCGGTCTGATTCGTAGTGGTCATGCGGCTGATAAAATTTGGGTGTCGGATATTAATGAAGATGCACTCAATCATATTAGTTTATTAAAAGTAAAAGTGGCGAAAGATAGTCATCAATTAATTAATGCCGTCGATGTGGTGGTCTTAGCGGTTAAGCCACAACATATTGCAGAGGTGATTACTGAAGCGAATGAGACCTTCAAAAAATCGAAGGCGTTTATTGTGTCGATTGCAGCAGGTATTAATCAAAGCAGCTTAAGCACATGGTTAGGCAATGATAAAGCGATTGTACGCTGTATGCCTAATACGCCTGCCCTAGTTGAAACAGGGGCAACGGGCTTACATGCGAATGAATATGTGAATGATGAGCAGCATGATCTTGCTGAAAATATCATGCGTTCAGTGGGTATTACCGTTTGGGTTCAAGATGAAGATGAACTGAATGCAGTCACCGCGATTTCAGGTAGTGGGCCTGCGTACTTTTTTCTTTTAATGGAAGCGATGGAAGCCTCTGCTAAAAGTTTAGGGTTAAGTGATGATGTAGCCCGTATTTTAATTGAACAAACAGCACTGGGTGCAGCTAAAATTGCACTTGAATCCGGTGAATCACCAAGTGAGTTAAGACAACGAGTCACATCGCCTAATGGCACCACTGAGCAAGCACTGAATACCTTTGCTAACGGTGATTTTAACGGTTTAGTTGAGCGTGCTTTAAAATCGGCACATGATCGTTCTATTAGTTTATCTGAAGAATTAGGAGCTTAATATTATGGGGGCAAATTATTTAAGTAATCCGGCTATTTTTTTAATTGATACGCTAAGTTCATTCTATATTTTAGCTGTTTTATTACGTTTCTTATTGCAGTGGGTAGGCGGTGATTTTTATAATCCTATTTCGCAATTTTTAGTAAAAATAACGCATCCCCCATTACGTTTTTTAAGACGGCATATTCCTGCTATTGGTAAATTAGACACCGCCTCTATTATTTTATTACTGAGCTTACAAATGGGCTCAGATGGCATTATTTTATTACTCAAGGGGATTCAGTTTAGTTTTGCTGCCTTAATCCTTTTATCATTAAATGAATTAATTAGTTTAATGATGAATGTGTTTATTTTTGCTATTTTTGCCCGGGCTATTTTAAGTTGGATTAATACTGGGAATTTTGGAGCAGCAGCGAATTTAATTCACAGTTTAACCGAACCTGTTTTATCTGTTTGTCGTCGTTTAATACCTGATTTAGGCGGAGTGGATTTATCGCCATTGGCTGCATTAATGGGGCTGCAATTAGCTAAAATGCTGATTTTACCGCCGTTACAAGAATTAATAAGCTTGGTAGGATAATTAATATGAAACATGTTCATTTATTATTTGTCGTCTTAGCGATTAGTAGTTTTATTGCACGGTTTTTATTGGCATATTTCAAGTCTGATTTACTACAGCGTAAATTATTTAAAATTGCTCCGCATGTTATCGATACCTTGCTATTAGTGACGGGTATCACTTTATTATTTAAAGGTAATTGGCTGGATGGCGATTTTATGTGGGTAATTAGCAAAATAATATTGCTAGTGGCTTATGTTGGTTTAGGTGTGGTCAGTATGCGAGCAGAAGGACAAAAACGTTGGTTCGCCTTTTTAGGTGCATTAGCTTGTTTTGCTTATATGTTTATCATTGCTGTGACTAAGCATGGATTTTTATAACGCGTATGCCATCTTCCCAGCCTATTTACTTATTTACGGCGTTAGCCTGTGAAGCAAAGCCGTTTATTGATTGTTTTAAACTAAAAAAAAGACATGATTTACATGTTTTTTCAGTGTATCAAAAGGATAATATTCATCTTATTGTGACAGGCATCGGGCAGCCTGCAATGGCGGCTGGCGTGGCTTATTTACTGGCATTATCACCGCCAAGTACATTACCAATACTGATTAATATTGGCGTGGCAGGGCATAAAGAATATGCGGTAGGTAGTTTGTTCATTGCTGATAAAATTATTAATGCATATCAGGCCAAATGTTATTATCCGCAATTAGTCGCGAAGATACCGTGCGACAGTGCTAACGTGATGACGGTTTTACAGGTTGAAGAACAGTATTTAGAACCGGTACTTTACGATATGGAAGCGGC
>CAJVYO010000036.1 GCA_913009515.1 uncultured Methylococcaceae bacterium | reverse complement strand
CCATACGGGCCATAATCAATGGTCAAGCCTAAGATAGACATATTATCGGTATTCATTACTCCATGTACAAACCCAACCCGTTGCCAATGAATAATCATATCCGCTGTTTTATGGCATACGTCATTAAACCATTGTATATACAAGGTTTTATCAAGTGCCTGATTATCACTGAGTAAATGCGGGAAATCATGGCGAATGGTGGTATCGACTAATTTGCGTAATAAACCAAATTCATTGCGGGCGGATAATAGTTGAAAATTACCAAACCGTACAAAAGAGGGGGCAACGCGACAAACCACCGCCCCTTGTTCGGCTTTCGCATTGCCATCATAAAACATATCACGGGTGACATGTTCACCGGTGAGAATTAGGCTTAATGCTCGCGTGGTTGGCACGCCTAAATGATGCATCGCTTCGCTACATAAAAATTCACGCAGCGAAGAACGTAATACCGCTAAACCATCAGCACTTCGAGAATAAGGCGTTGGTCCTGCCCCTTTTAATTGTAGTGTCCAATGTTGATTTGCATGATTACGTATTTCACCGAGATTAATAGCCCGGCCATCGCCTAATTGCCCCGCCCAATTACCAAATTGATGACCACCGTAACACATGGCGTAAGGTTTCATATTGGGTAGCAGTTCATTGCCCACAAAAATATCGGTAAATTGCTGGCTTTCGCAGGTTTTAGTATTCAGATCTAATAATTTTGCAACATCGCTAGCATAAGCCACTAAACGCGGATTAGACACTTCTGCGGGTTTCACATAGGAATAACAGGCAGAGGTGACTTGACGACGGTAATTTTTAGTTTCTTTATCAGCAGGTAAATTTTGTATGAAATGATTATCAAAAATTAACTGATCTAACGGTTTATATTTTATGTGCACGAGGATTATTACAGGTTATTGAATTCAATTAAGGCATCAAATTTTTCTTTTGCTGCTCCAGATCTTAAAACGGCTTTTGCTTTTTGAATGCCGGCTGATAGCGAGTCGGTGATATTAGCGGCATAAATAGCAGCTCCTGCATTAAGCACCACAATATCTAAGGCGGGGCTAGGTTGATTATCTAAGACGGAACGCAACATCAATAAACTATCGTCAACACTATTAACCGCTATTTCTTCTAAATTAACGCGTTGTAAGCCAAATTGTTCAGGGCAGACTTTATATTGGGTGATTTCACCGTTTTTTAATTCGACAATATCGGTATCGCTGGCAATACTGATTTCATCTAGCCCATCAGTGGCACTGACTAATAACACATGTTTACTGCCTAATGTTTTTAAGGCTTCAGCTAACGGTAATAACCATTTTTCGTCAAAAACACCAATGAGTTGATTGGGGGCTTTAGCAGGATTGGCGAGTGGGCCGAGTAAATTAAATAACGTGCGTACGCCCATCTCTTTGCGAGCAGCGGCAACGTGCTTCATGGAGCCGTGATGCTTTTGAGCAAATAAAAATCCCACACCAATAGTATTGACACTATTTGCGACTTCAGCAGCGGATAAGTTTAAATTAACCCCCGCAGCTTCGAGGACATCAGCACTGCCTGAACGACTAGACACAGAACGATTGCCATGTTTAGCAACCGTTCCACCAGCAGCGGCAACCACAAACGCACAGGTAGTTGAAATATTAAAGGTATTGGCACCGTCGCCCCCAGTGCCACAGGTATCAATAATATGCTCACCTTGTATGGGAACAGGCGTGGCTAATTCACGCATCACTTCAGTGGCGGCAATGATTTCGTCAACGGTTTCGCCTTTACAGCGTAAAGCAATCAGAAAGCCTGCAATCTGTGCATCAGTTGCATGACCTTGCATAATAATACGCATCACATCACGCATATTTTGACGACTGAGATTTTGCTGATCTAAGACTAAATTTAAAGCAGTTTGAATATTCATGAAGGCAGGCTGTTTATTTAAGGGTTGTCGTAAAGTACCACTTGATTACGCCCTAAATCTTTAGCGCGATAAAGTGCTGAATCAGCAAATTTAACAAGTTGGTTGGCATGGTTAAATTTATCATTTAAGTAGGCAACCCCAAATGAAGACGTAATAGGCGGCAAGGCTTTACCATTGTAAATAATTTCAAGTTTAGGTAATCTATCACACATCATTTGTGCTCTTTGCATCACTAATTCTTGATCTACGGCGGGCATAATCACAATAAACTCTTCGCCGCCATAACGACAAATAATATCGGTATCTCGAAAACATTCCAGCATTAATTTAGAAAACTCTACCAACACCACATCACCTGCATCATGGCCATAGGTATCATTAAATTTTTTGAAATGGTCAATATCTGACATGATAACGCCTAAGCCTTGCGTGGTACGAGAACAGCGTGAAATTTCCATTTCTAAGCTTTCTTCCATATAACGGCGATTAAATAAAGACGTGAGTGGATCACGAATAGATTGTAATTTAAGGGCTTCCCGTAATTTTAAACTAACCAGTGATAGGGCTAAGTTATCGGTAGTGGTTTTCATTAAGCGCTGGCGTGAATGAAAGAAACGGTGTTTTTCTTCATCAGTTTCAAAGCTTAATTTACCCGAATATTCCATGTGCAACATGCCCAGCATTTCACCCTGAGCAATGATAGGTACGCAAGTATAGCTATCAATATCGGCATCCACATGTTCGCAACGCAGTCTTTTTTCTTCATCAAAACCAATATGCTCTTTACCTTGACGTAATGCCCAGCAATCATCGGCGGTAATAATATCCGAACTTTTGGTCGGGCGTGCTCCCCATGAAGTCATGGATTCAACCAGAGTTTTATTTTCATTGAAAAGGTATAAGCTGCCTAGCCAATTAGGAAATATTTGCTCTGCATAATGCTGGATAACCGGATAGGTTTCAGGCAGCGTTCGACACACTTGCAAATAAGAGTTGAGCTGATTAATTAAGCTCATTTCTTGGTTATATTGCGTCAGTTCGGTATGCGATTTTTTAAGCTCATCCTCTGATGATTTACCCTCGGTAATATCGGTAGATGAACCAATAAACCCTGAAAATTTACCATTACTGTCAATATAGGGTTCACCTCGGTCTAAGATAATTCGATATTCGCCATCACGTCGTTTGAGGCGGTATTCCATTTCAAAGGATTTATGGGTTGCAAAAGCATCTTCAAATACATCTAAACAATTTTGTTGGTCATCGGGATGCAAAGCATTAAACCACGCTTTTCCGCCTAATTTTTCGACATTTTCACGACCAATAAAGAGTTTATAGATATTATTAGAAAATATATTTTCACCCTTATTATTAGTTAGCCATAACATGACCGGGGCATCTTCAGCTAAGGTTTGAAAGTTAATAGCGAGTGCTTCTATTGTTTTCGTGGGTTCAGATGGTTTAGTCATATTTTTATTATTTTAGAGGGTAAGCAACTAACTGAAAAGGAAAGTGGTTTATTGTAAGCGATGAATACTGCTGAACCAGCACAATTTTTTAAATTAACGATTTATTAGGGCTTATTTGTAAAATTCCAGATACGGGTAATGACCAAAGTATCCAGTTCTTTAAGCAGTTCGATAGGCAGTGGTGGAAAAGGCGCACTGAGTAAAACAATGCGTTTTGCGGCCTCATCTAACTTGCTAGAACCCGATGATTTTCTAATGTGTAAACTATATAAGCTGCCATCTGCATTAATGCCGACATCCATAATAAGACTATTGGTCGCGCCTTGGCGTTGTTTAAAATTGGGGTAGTTTAGTTTTCCCAAGCGTTCAATTTTAGTTTTCCAGTCACTGATATATTGGGCGGCAACGTATTGATGGGCATTCACTTGTTGAATCGGTTTGATACGTTTCTGAGGTAACTTACTTTTTTGAAATTCAATGTCTTTATTTAAATTATCAAGCTGTTGCATCAGCTTACCCATAGAGAGTTGAATTTTTTTTTGTTGTTTTTTTAATGACTTTTCTGGGATTATTATTTTTTGTGCTGCTGTTTTTGCAGTGATGAATGATTGAGAAGACCTTTTTTGAGGAGCAGGTGTGTGGCGCGGAGGGGGAGGCGTTATTTTATGAGTTTCTATAGGCATAACAGCTAAAGCGTCTAAAAATTGGGCATTTTTAATGATTTTTTTGGCTTTGCCGATTTGGTTTTGTTGGGCGATAAAGTCAGCTTTTTTGGCGATTTTTTGACTCGCTTTATTGACAAAGGTGACCGCAACAGACTGAGTATCGTGTTGAATCATGGCTTGCTTACTGTCTAATTTAATAAACACGCTAAGGTGAATCAGTAAGGCAAGCAACATAGCCATGCTGAAAGGACTACTGAAAGGCATCGCCATTATTTGATAACCGTTTCAATATGCTCCATCAGTTGCCCGCAAATATTCAATCCAAATTGACGATTCAGCTCTTGCACACAAGTTGGGCTAGTGACATTAATTTCAGTTAAGTAATTACCAATGACATCGATGCCGACAAAAATAAGTCCTTTCGCTTTTAAAGTGGGGCCGACTTGTTGGCAAATCCATTGGTCACGTTCGGTCAGCGGCTGACCTTGTGCAATACCACCCGCGGCTAAATTACCGCGTGTTTCACCTTGGCTGGGAATGCGAGCTAAGGCATAAGGAATCGGTTCACCATTAATTAATAAAATGCGTTTGTCGCCGTGTTTAATCTCAGGCAGATATTTTTGTGCCATCACATATTTACGCCCATAATCGCTGATGGTTTCAATAATGACACTGATATTCGGGTCGGTTTCACGCAGACGAAAAATAGACGCTCCGCCCATGCCATCGAGTGGTTTTAAAATAATATCTTGGTGCGTGTGTAGAAATTCACGTAGCAAAACGGCTTGGCTGGAGACTAATGAAGCGGTGCAACATTGAGGGAACCATGAGGTGTATAGTTTTTCATTGGCATCACGTAAGGATTGCGGTTTATTGACCACATACACCCCGTCGGCTTCTGCTTGCTCTAAAATATGGGTTGCATATAAATATTCTTGATTAACCGGCGGGTCTTTACGCATTAACAGCGTATCAAGCTCTTTTAATGGTATTAGCTGTTTACTGATAATGCTATACCAGCCATTTTGATTGTTTTCGACTTCAATAATGCGTGTTTCAGCATAGGCTTTACCCGCCTGCAAAAACAAATCCCCCATTGAGATTAAATGTAATTGCCAGCCGCGAGCTTGCGCTTCGAGTAGCATAGCAAAGCTGGTATCTTTCTCTATATTAATAAGGTCAATAGAGTCCATGACCATGCCGAGTTTAATTGTCACAATAATAAGGCGTTATAAGTTCTGTAAAGGGTTGACTCATAATAGTATTAAAGACTTTTTAGAACAAGGTTTAATCGTATAAAAAGTGTGTCGCGATAAGTCGTTTTATAAAAAACTATGTTATATAACCTATTTTTCTTGTATTATATGCCTTGTTTTAACTATTTATTAGATTCGTTTTATATTTTATATTTATAAATCAATGAGTTGTTTTTGGCTTGATTTTTGTATGGCTATTAGTAATTTCAAAGTTATTTTGGCGATATAAAATTATGAGCAATCAACAAATACAAGAACAACAATATGAAGTGTCTAATGGTGCATTAATAGTCGGTGCTGGTTTAGCGGTTGCTTCTTTTATTATTTTGCCAGCGTTTGCGGCCCGATTAGGCATTGGTTCTAGCTTAACTGGTGCGATGCGGATTGTATTAATGAAAGCGTCAACGAGTATTTGTGCTAAAACACCGGTACAAAATATGCCTGTTAATAAAGCGGCCTGTCTTCCAGAAGCTGAATGCCAGCAGTAGTTTTTGGGTATAATGAAAAGAGAAGCGTACATAGAAGCAGCCTTTAGGCTTTATGTTTTATTTCAGTTGAATTATCGATGTATAAATAGCTATGAGTGATAAGAAAAAATCCTGTGATTTATGTGATCTTCCCGTTGAGGTTGAAGGTTTTAAACTTTTAACAAAAGAAGGCACTAAAAATTTTTGTTGTGAAGGCTGTCAGGGCATTTACCAAATGTTAAATGCGGATAATATTCTCGCTGAGCAAACTGACGATAAATAAGCATTTTTATTTGGTGATTGTAAATGGCACATAAACAAAGCAAAACTATAACAGCAACACAACATACACAACATCTTTTACCGAATTTAGTCGGTAAACATGAAGTTCCGTCAACCTTAATTAAAGGCGCCGTGATGTCAGCCGGCGCACAAACAGGAAAATCAATTATGAGTAAAGTTATCAAACACCCGTTATTACTAGTCGGCGTAGGTATGGTTGCAGGTTATTATGCACATAAATACCGTAAAGAAATTATTTCATCAGTGACCTCTGCGGGTGATAAAGGCAAGGATTTTGTTTTACAACAAAAAGAAAATTTAGAAGATATTGTTGCAGAATCAAAAGAAAGCTAACATTCGTTAAGTGTCCCAGCTCATTCCTTTGATTACATAAAGGAATGAGGTCTTTTTTGCCTCCATAGGCTTGTCATTATTATGTCCATATCAAAAGAAATTATTTTACGTCACCATTCTGCAGGGCATGTCAGATTACAGATTCCTCAACGTTTATGCTCAAATGAAGTTGCTCAATTCATTTCTGAAGCGATTGGTAACATTACCGGTGTTTATCGGGTTAATGTCTTTAAAAAACAACAAAAATTAGCGATACGTTTTATTGAAGAAGGGCTAGGTTTTGCTGAACTGATGCAGCAACTGCTGGATTTATTAGTCGAATCAGAAAATAAAGGTTTATTTGTTGAAAAACAAGCCGTTGCTAAAACAGGGCTTAAATCAAAATTAGCCGATTTAACAGGGGTTAATTGGGTTAAGAAAAAATACGTTGCAGGAAAAGAAACAGCTCAAGCTGTTGGTATTTTGGCAAAACTCGGTCTTAAAAAGAAACCTGAATTATTTACCAATCCTGAAAAAACCTTAACGACTTTTTTTAATGATATTTTGGTGTTATTTTTAATCAAAACCCATTGGAAATTGATTACCAAAAAGTGGCTACTCGCCCCTTTAACCTATCGTTATAATTGGATGGCAGTGTTTTATTTAATGTATTTATTCATTCGTTCTAAAGCTAAAAAATAAAGTCAATAAATTATGAATTCTGAGTCGCCTAAGCATTTTAAATTAGTACATACCTTATCGAATCGTTTAAGAATTATGGTACCCATTCTTAAAAAAGATGCGGAACGTAGCTATATTTTTGAAATTATTTTAAAAAAACGCCCTGAAATAAAAGCCATTAAATCTATTCCAGAAATTGGTTCAGTGACCTTGTATTTTGATAGCGATAAATTACCTCACGCTAATTTATTGACCATTCTTGACATGGTATTGGGAAATATTGGTAAGAAGAAAATTACCACGCCGAATAATGATGTCGTCGAAGATTTAGGGGTTGCGGTTCAGGATATTAGTTTAGCCATTGAAGGTATGAGTTGTGCCTCATGTGCTTTATTACTGGAAATGTCATTAAAACGTGATGCACGCGTTAAAACCGCAGCGGTTAATTTTGCGTCAGCGATTGCAACCGTGCAGGGGCGTTTATCACGCTCTGAGATGGCAGAAATTATTGAGAAGGTGGGTTATAAAGCTAATTTAATGGATACGCTTTCTCAGCGTCAGGAAGTTGTTAGAAAGGAGCAATTGCGCCTGGCCAGCGCTAAAAAACGATTTATTTGGGCCAGCGTTCTGAGTGCACCGGTTATTGCAGTCGGTATGGCAATGCCAGCAGGACGTTTTTATCATTGGTTTCAATTTGCATTAACCACGCCGGTGGTAATGATTTCGGGAGCGACTTTCTTTAGTAAGGCATGGCGTTTGGCGAAAATAGGTAAGGCAAATATGGATAGCCTGATTGCAATTGGTGTAGGCTCGGCATATGGCTATAGTTTGCCGTCTTTATTTAGACGTACTGGCGGACACTTATATTTTGAAGCAGCGGCGAGTATTATTACCTTTGTATTATTAGGGCGTTATATGGAAGAAAACGCAAAAGGTAAAGCCGGCGAAGCAATTCGTAAATTAGTTGATTTACAACCGCAAACAGCGACATTATTAAAAGAAGGACGTGAATTAACCATTAGCATTGATGATATTGAAATTGACGATGTGTTATTAATTCGCCCTGGTGAAAAAATTCCAACAGATGGCGAGGTTATTGAGGGATTATCAACCGTTGATGAAGCGATGGTTACCGGTGAAAGTATTCCTGCGGTAAAAGAAGTGGGTCATAAAGTCATTGGTGGCTGTGTGAATGGTACCGGTATCTTAACCATTAAAGCCACGGCAGTTGGTATGGATACCGTATTAGCGGGTATTATTAACATGGTTGACCAAGCTCAAGCGGCTAAATTACCGGTACAAAAATTAGTCGACCAAATTTCCTCCGTGTTTGTGCCTAGCGTAATGGGTATTTCAGTCCTCACCTTTGCCTCATGGACACTCGCTGGTGCGCCTTTTAGCTTTGCATTTAGTAATGCCATTACTGTATTACTCATTGCTTGCCCTTGCGCCTTAGGTTTAGCCACCCCCACCGCGATTATGGTCGGTACGGGCGAATCTGCAAAACGAGGGGTATATATCCGTAATGGTGAGAGTTTAGAAACGGCGACGCATTTAACTACCGTTATCTTTGATAAAACCGGCACCATTACTGAAGGTAAACCCCAAGTCACCGACTTTATTAATATTAGCCAACACAGTGATGCACTGTTACTAGAGCATATTGCCTCGGCTGAACACAATTCAGAGCACTTCTTAGCACAAGCGATTGTCAACTTTGCCCAAAATGAACAAGACTTTGACTTTAAAGCCGTCAAAAACTTTCAAGCCACGGCGGGTCGAGGGTTAGCAGCTAAAGTGGGACGCTATGAACTACTTATCGGTAATCAAGCCTGGCTAGAAGAACAACAAATTGATATTTCTGAACTGATGCCTGATGTACAGCGCTTAGGTCTATCGGGTAAAACGCCTGTGTTTGCTGCCTTTAATGGTAAAGCAACGGCCTTATTTGGTATAGCTGACCAACCACGCGAGTCGGCGAAACAAGCCATTGCCGCACTGCACGCGCTGAATATTGAAACGCTAATGGTAACTGGCGATACCATAGAAACGGCGCAGCATATTGCTGGGCTAGTTGGTATCAAGCATATTGTTGCCCATGCAACCCCAGAACAAAAACTGCAAGAAATTCATCGCATTCAAGAAGCGGGTGGTTCAGTGGGTATGATTGGTGATGGCATTAACGATGCGCCTGCGCTCGCTGCTGCCAATGTAGGTTTTGCCATTGGACATGGTACCGATATAGCGATTGAATCTGCTGATTTGACCTTAGTTAATGGGGATATTGCCAAAGTGGCAGAAACCATTGAGCTTAGTACCGTGACTATGAAAATCATTAAACAAAACCTATTTTGGGCGTTTGGTTATAACACCATTGCTATTCCTATTGCCGCAGTCGGGCGACTTAATCCTATGATTGCTTCTGCAGCGATGGCCTTAAGCTCGGTTTCCGTCATCGTCAACTCTTTACGCATTAACGGAAAATAATAACGTGAGTGAATTTTTAATGAATTTGGATTACACCGTCTATAGTCTTGCTTTTATGACAGGGCTATTAGGCAGTGGACATTGTGCGGGGATGTGTGGCGCATTAGTCGCGGGTTTCTTTATGAAAACCGAGAAAAAAAGTGCTTGGCCATACCTAAGCTATCACTTTGCGCGGATTACCATGTATACCTTAGTCGGTATCACTGCCGCACTACTGGGTATTGCACTGATATCCACTGGCTTATTAGGGCGTATCCAAGGTTTTTTACAAGTGGGTATTGGCTTCTTTGTCATCATCCTCGCGATGGGTATTGTCGGTATTTCTCCGTGGCAATTTTCCATGAAATTCATGCCCACTAAAATTCTCAACAAAGTGTTTATGGCGGCTGCAAAACGCGGTTCCGTATTAGGTGCAAGCATGGGCGGCTTACTCAATGGACTCATGCCCTGCCCGCTTACTTTCGCTATGGCAGTGAATGCAACCTCAGCCCCTTCACCCGCTGAAGGCGGATTAATGATGCTAGCCCTTGGCTTAGGTACTTTACCGACCATGCTCGTGGTTACCTTTGCCTTTGGTAAGCTAGGTACTAAAGCCCGTGGACTGATGCTAAAAGGCGCGGCCGTTATTATGTTAATAATGGGCGGTTTAACCATGTACAACGGGGTAAAATTTCTTGCGGCGGATGAAGGCTTTAAAAATATGGTGCATGATATGCCCGGTATGAGCATGATGGGCATGGATCACTCAAATCACAAGATGTAATCTAGCATGCAACGTAAAATAATTGGCTATCATTTGGATGAAGAACAAGACTGGGTTGCTGAATTAGACTG
>CAJVYO010000035.1 GCA_913009515.1 uncultured Methylococcaceae bacterium | reverse complement strand
GGAAAATCAACATGGGGAGGAAAGGCGAAGATATAACGATTTTGTATCATATCTAAAAATAGGCTGACATCAATTTGGGTGCTATCAAAAGGTGAAACTTGGAAACCTACTTCAACATGGTCATTAATTTCAGCGGCCAGTGTTTGCCATGTGGTATTAAAAGACGGTGCGGCTGCTTGTAAGATATTGCCTAAAGTAGGTGCTTCTAAACCAGGGTAATTAATACCGCGTGAATAATTCGTGAAAACCGTTAGCCAATCGGAAGAAATAGATAAACCTGCGTGGGGTGCGACATAATCATCAAAGCGGCTATGACTGTAATAACGGACACCTGCTGATGGTGTAATCGCCCAATCATCATGAATTTGAAAGCTTTGACTTACCGCTAAATAAGGTGAGGTAATACTAAAAGTAGGCGTAGTAAAAACGGTTGATGGTGCACCGGTCGAAAAATTATCTTGTACACTGCCCCATAACCAGTCGTTATCAATTCCTAAGGTAATTTCACTGCCTTGCCAAAATGAAAAAATTTCTTTGGCACGCACGCCAGCCGTATGAAAATTACTGAGTGTATCTTTGGGATCCCAAGGATTAACTTGTGCTATATCGAACCAATCGCCTGAGCCTAATGTGGTATAAATTTTAATATCACCGCGAACAGTATCATAGTCATGTGCTAAATTGATTGAAAATAAGCCGGCTTCAGTATCATAACCTGACGCGATTGTCGGTTTAGGTTCGCGGTTATCACCTGGATCGGTGGCTTCATTATTAGCATAGATGAATTGTGTCCCTACTGACCAATGTTTATCAAATTGCCAGTTAATACGTCCCATAATATTATTGAGTGTGCCATCAGCATTAGCACGGTGTCCATTAGAAAAAGAAGAACCTTGTGCTAGCGTGAAGTCAACATCGCCATATTTACCGGTAACATCAATTTGTTCGTTAAAGGTGCCGAGCATACCGCCTGATATTCTGGCATTACCGTGTATACCGTCTTCGATGCCTCGTTTTGTGGTTAAATTAATGGAAGCAAAGTTATTGCCATTCACTTGAGGTTGTGGGCTTTTATAAACACTAATGGATTCCATGCCATTAATAGGCAATAAATCTAAGAGAGGATGTCCCCAAATGCCCATGTAAAAGGGAATGTCATCGATATAGGTCTTAATTTCGCTACCCGGGCGACTAGCGCCCATACCACGAATAAATACCCCACCCCCTTCGCCGCCGCCAAACGATCCGACAGGATTAAAACGGGTAATTTGTACCCCTGGTGTACGCCGTAAGGCGGATGCTAAATCAACTGCATTTTGATCGCGTAGTTGGTCTTCAGTGACAATAGAAGAGAGGCTGGCATAAGCATCTAATTGATTTTCTTCAATAATAGGTTTTGCAACCACTTGCATGGTATCTAATGCTATCTGAGCTTGTTCGGCATGGGCATTTAAACAGCCTAATAATAGCACTGAGAAATGTAGCGGTTTGTTAAGATATAAACGATGAATTGTTTTTTTAAGTGAATAGCGTGTCATAGAGTCGTAATCATTGAAATCAAGCGGATATTTGATTAAATATTAGCTGAAAATAAGTATAATTCCCAATCACATCCTTATGCGAAACGTATTATTTCTTATCTCAAACGATATGACAGGCTAAAATGTTTAATTTTATTAAAACAATAGGTTATATAACATTGTTTAGTCAATAATCGTGATTTGATGGCGATAAATTTTTTTAACAAAAGTCTATTTAGAGTGTGGAGAAGAATAATGGGGTATTATCAAATAGCTCAAACGGATTTGTTGATTCAATCTCAAGCTGATAAACAGTTAATACAGCAGCAATTACCTGATAATCTAGGTTTAGGGAAATCAAACTGTTTTCAATTAGATGATAATTTACGTTATATTGACACTCACTATCAGCCTAGCCAAGATTTAGCGATTACGAATCATGTGCAACAGCAAGATACCCAAATTGTACTAACCTTAGGTATTCAAGGGCAGTCGCGTTTTGTGGAAAAAAATGGTTTAGAGTTATGTTTTGAACAAGGTTATGCGACCATCAGTTGTTTTAATGCCAGTGTTGGTGAGCGTCAATATCAGGCAAATAAAGTATTAAGGCAATTACGGTTGTTATTAAATAGAAAGTGGCTCGAACGTTATTTAGGAGAAGAACAGGCTGATTTATTTTTAAATAAAGACACCACGCAAATTCTAAGTCATCAACCGATTGCTCCGCAGAGTTTATTACTGGCTCAACAATTATTAACACCTATAGACGCTAATCCATTACAAGCCTTATTAAGACATACACACGCTATGTCTATACTCAGCAATGAATTGCAGGGTTTATGTTGCTATAAAACAGGTGGCGTAGCTGATCATAGAGATAAGCAAGCGATAGAAGTTGTAAACGAGGCTCGAGATATTTTAATGCGTGATTTTAAAACCCCGCCTTCGGTTGATTGTTTAGCTAAACAGGTAGGTATTAATTCAAATAAATTAAAAAAATTGTTTCACCAATATTTTGAAACCACCCCTTATGGCTTATTATTGGATATTCGCATGCAAAAAGCGATGCAATTATTACAAACCACGCATTATCAAGTCGCTGTGGTGGCTGATTTAGTCGGTTATCAACATGCAAGCAACTTTAGTAGTGCGTTTGTTAAATATTTTGGTCAGTCGCCTAAGGAATTTTGTTAAAATTTATCGTTTATACATTTTAAGCGGGTAAGGATATTATGAAAAGAATAATGACTGCATTGGTAATGAGTTTTACAGTGGGTTTAACGCCTGCTATGGCTGCCTCAGATAAGGATATGATGAAGGTGGTTCAAGAGGCCAGAACAAAATTAAAAGGCGGTGATGAGCATGCTCAACACCTAAAAGCAGTGGCGAAAGAGGATCAGTTTCGAGGCGTATATTACGGTTACTTACCTTGTGACCATTGTGCAGGCATTAAAATGACCTTGTCGTTAAAAGCGAAGAAAAATTATTTATTGGTCACGCAATATGCACAAGCGTCGAATAAAGAATTTTATGAAAAAGGTAAGTATGATTGGAATGAAAAAACACAAATTCTAACTTTATTGGATCGTAAGAAAAAAAATGCGCGCAAATTTTATATTAAAGATGAAAAGCGGGTAATTCAATTAACAGCAGAAGGTAAAAGGGTTAAAGGTAAGCAGGAGGCTTATACCTTAACCAGAGCCGATGGCATTAAAGCACGTTCAGTACATATTCATTAATAGAGCTGATTTGGTTAAATCATTATCCTGCCATATTATATTTAAAATATAATAAATAAATTTATGAACCTTATCTTATTAGTATTTACTTTATTTTGTTCGTCTAGTTTATTAGCCGATAAAATTTCTACATTAACGGTTACCGAACAAGCGTGGTTATCAGAGCATAAAGATGACGCTGTGCTGCAATCTATCTTAAATAAAAATTTAGTTAATGATAAGGTAAATAGATTAAATTTAACGTCAGATGAGAAATTATGGGTAGATAAAAAAATACCTATACGTTATGTTTATAATCCTGATTGGGCACCTTTTGAATGGACGAATGATGTAGGTAAGCATGAAGGATTTATTTCTGATATTTTAAGGCGAATTAAAGAAATTAGTCGTTTAAATTTTCAGCATATTAGCACCGATTCATGGGCGGATGCTACGAAAAAAGTAATTGAGCGTCAAGCTGATATGTATAGTGCGGTAGGGATGACAGAAGAACGTCAACAATATATGCAGTATACAGAAAAAACCTTATTTTCTACACCTTATGTTTTGGTGATGCGAAAGACTGATAAAGCCATTACTGATTTAAATAGGTTTATTCAACAAGATGAAATAGTGCGGCCGCCTATTTTAGCACTGGTAGAACATTATACTATTCATGGTTTAATGAAAAAAAATAAACCGACGATACCATTATTTTTTCTAAAAGGCACTGCATCAGGGTTTGATCAATTGTTATCAAATACTATTGATGGTTTTCTTGTTAATAAAGTAACGGCTAAATATTTTATCAATAAGACTAAATATCAATCCCTTAAGATTGTTCATCAAATAGATGAGCAGTTAAATCTACATATAGCGATTCGTAATGATTGGTCAAATGAAGCTGTCTCTATTATTAATAAATCACTTGAGCTAATTAGTGATAAAGAGTTAATAGATATTTATGAGAAGTGGATTGAGAAAGATAATGATATTCATGCTATTGAAATATTATTAGGTGAAAGAAGTGATGCATTAGGGGAGATTACTAAAATTTCTTTTTTAGAGTTAATAAATATAGAAGAAATTATTTTTATTGCGATTATATTTTTTTTAGCAGTGTGTATTTTATATAAAAATTATATAAAATATAGTGTGTTAAATACAACTTTAAGGCAATTTATAGTGGTAATTATTTCTTTTGAAATGGGAATGATTATTTTTATTATATATCAGTTGTTTGATTTTAATCGTATTGAAATGGCTTTAACTAAAATTTATGTAGATAAATTTGAATTGATTAAAACGGCAGATAAATTAAGGCAAAGCTCTGATGATTTGACCCATTATGCTCGTACTTATGTCGTGACAAATAACGTTAAATATAAACAAAATTATATAGATATTTTAGCTATCAGAAATGGTGAAAAACCACGCCCTTTTTTATATGAAGCTATTTATTGGGATTTACCCGAGCGAGAGCGTCAATTATTGCATCCTGATGTTAAAAAGATGGCATTAAAAGAGTTAATAGCTGCATTACCGTATTCAGAAAAAAATTTACAGTGGTTAATAGAGGCAGAAAAAAATTCTAATGATTTGGTAAACTTAGAAGTAAGAGCATTCAAGGCAATGGAGGATCATAATCAAGCCTTGGCAATTGAATTATTACATTCAAATGCTTATTATGATGCAAAATCTAGCATTATGTTGCCCATTGATAAAATGATTACTAATCTATATATGGAAAATGAATATAAAATTGTTCAACTAGAAGGAGAGATTAGATTTAGTTTTCGTTATTTAATTGTTGCTAGTTTTTTATTTGCTTTAGGTAATATTATTATTTATTTGATGTTAGTTAAAAAATTAAATGAACCGATTGAATACTTAACGAAAACTATTAGACAATTTAGAAAAGGTGAAAAAGGAATAAGGGAGAAGGTATTTTATCAGGATGAAATTGGTGAAATGAATAAACAATTTTTTGTTATGCAGAAAACAATTGAAAAACAAAGAAAGAGTGTTGCAGAAAATCAACAGGCAGTCATTGAGGCAGAACAACAAACTCGTTTATTATTGACTTCAGTAGGTGAGGGAATTTTTGGAGTCGGTAAAGATGGGTTGGTCAATTTTATTAATCCTGCCGCATTAGACATGTTGCAATATACAGAAAATGAAATTTTAGGTCAGCAGGTTCATGCCATTATTCATCATAGTCACAGTGATGGTAGTGAATATCCTGTTGAAGAATGCCCTATGTATCACGCGTTTAGTGAGGGAAAAATTAGTAAAATTGAAGATGAAGTTTTATGGCGTAAAGATGGTAGTTATTTTCCTGTTGAGTATAAAGCTCGTCCTGTTATGCATAATAATGAACTAGCAGGATCAGTGATTGCGTTTAGTGATATTTCGGAACGACTTAAAGCACATACAGCCTTAGTTGAGCAGCAACAAGAAATTAAAAAAATCCATCAGCATACGCGAGATTCCATTGAATACTCTGCTTTAATACAAGGGGCAGTCTTACCTGAGCACCAGTTATTTAGAAAATATTTTAAAGATTATTTTATTGTTTGGCAGCCTAAGGATACTGTGGGCGGTGATATTTATTTGTTTGATGAATTACGTGCAGAAAATGAATGTTTATTTATGTTTATTGACTGTACGGGGCATGGTGTTCCCGGTGCATTTGTAACCATGTTAGTGAAAGCGATAGAGCGACAGGTAGTAGCAGAAATCAAGGGAGCACCTGATATGGTGGTGAGTCCTGCTTGGGTACTCGCTTATTTTAATCAAAAATTAAAAGTGTTATTAAAGCAAGAAAATAAGGATAGTATTTCTAATGCAGGCTGGGATGGTGGCGTTATTTATTATAACCGTGAGCAACAAGTATTAAAATTTTCAGGGGCAGAAACATCGCTGTTTTATATTGATCTTGATGGTAGTTTTCATACCATTAAAGGCAATCGTTATTCAGTGGGGTATAAAAAATGTGCTATGGATTATGAGTATAAAGAAACTATTATTGATGTTAGACCAGGTATGAAATTTTATTGCACCACGGATGGTTATTTGGATCAGAATGGTGGTGAGAAAGACTTTCCTTTTAGTAAAAAACGTTTTGGGAATATTATTAAAGAAAACCATACTGAAACAATGGCAGACCAACAAGAAATATTTTTGTATAAAATGTCCGAATATGAAAGTATGATTGAAAATAATGAACGTAATGATGATATAACACTTATTGCCTTTGAAATTGATGACTATATTGTAGAAAATAAAATAAACAATATACTTAAATATAATGGGGCATTGACTCAGAACTTAATTGCTCACAATTTAGATATTTTAGATTATAGCGTCGGTAATGAAAGCATGAAAGGTCGGTTATCAACAATATTGATTGAAATGATGCAAAATATGATTAATTACTCTAAATCACAGGATTTAAATTGTAAGGTGATTCACCCTGCTGGTTTGATAGCTGTTAACAAAGATGAAAATGAAGATTATTGGGTGGAAAGTAGCAATATTGTTAGCGTTGAAGATAAAGCGAAAATAGAACAAAAATTACTTGAAATCCAAGCATTAGACATGGCAGGTATTAAGAAGCGTTACCGCGAATTACGGCGTTCAGGTGAAAATTCCCATAGCGTGGGAGGCGGTATTGGTTTTTATGAAATTGCGAAATTAGTTCAGCTGTTTGATTTTAAATTCACTGCGATTAATCAAGAAAAATTTTCTTTTGACTTTAAAGTGCTGGCAACAAAAAGTAAAAAACAGCGATTAAATAGCTGATGATCGAACATTATAATATGCACCAAAAGCACTACACGCCTGTTAGGGTGTGTATTTAATCATTATTTTTGCGTATAAAATTAAATTGAACATGGCGTATAATTATAAATTTTTATGTTTTCAGAGGTGGTATGAGTAAACAAATCAAGGCAGTGTCATTAATTTCAGGTGGTTTAGATTCTATGTTGGCAACCAAAGCCATTATGGAGCAGGGCATTCATGTTGAAGGCATTAATTTTTTTACTGGTTTCTGTGTGGAAGGGCATACCCATGCGATTCGTAAAAAAGATAAAGAAAAGCCGAAACGTAATAATTCATTATGGGTGGCTGAAACACTTGGCATTAAATTACATATCATTGATATTATTGAAGAATATAAAGATGTGCTAATTAATCCTAAGCATGGCTATGGTGCCAATATGAATCCTTGTTTGGATTGTAAGGTGTTTATGGTCAAGAAAGCCAAGCAATGGATGGAAGAAAATGATTTTGATTTCATTATAACGGGTGAAGTGATGGGGCAGCGGCCTATGTCACAACGCCGTGAAACTATGCCGATTATTTCTGCTGAATCGGGAGCCGATGACCGTTTAGTTAGACCATTATGTGGTAAAAATTTACCGATGACTTTACCAGAGCGTGAAGGTTGGATTCATCGTGATGAGTTATTTGATTTTAGTGGTCGCGGACGTAAGCCGCAAATGGCACTCGCTGAAAAATACGGTATTGATGAATATTCACAACCTGCGGGCGGGTGTTGTTTTTTAACCGATGAGAGTTATTCCACTAAATTAGTCGATTTATGGAAAGCCCGTGGCACGAAAGATTATGATTTAGATGATGTGATGTTGTTAAAAGTAGGCAGACATATTCGTCCGAATAATGATTTTAAAGTGATTGTGGCGCGGGAAGATGGCGAAGCACGCTTTATGCAAGGTTATAAGAAAAGCTATATTAATATGAATTGTTCTAGTCATAAAGGGCCGTTGGCGTTGATTGATGGTAATCCCAGTGCTGAAGATTTACATACAGCGGCACGCATTGTGGCTCGTTATGGACAAGGACGTGAGGCAGAACAAGTAGAGGTGGCAGTGCGAGATTTAGCGGGTAATGAGTCGATTTTGTCCGTTAAACCCTTGGCGAAAGATGATTTACCGAAGGAATGGTTTGTATGAGTGAATATGAATTAGATGCACGCCGATTATTGTGTCCTTTACCGGTGATTCGCACCCAAGATAAAGTAAAAACCTTGGCTAAAGGTGATATTTTAAAGGTATTTTGTACTGATCCCGGTGTGATGCAGGATATTCCAGCGTGGTGTCGTATTAATGGCCATACTGTTTTAGCAACCAATGAAAGTGATAATGATTATGTGATTACCTTAGAGGTAGGTGAATAACATGGCTGAGAGCTATGATGCTAAACAAATAAGTCAGTTAAAAAATAAAGTCACGCTGGTTGGGGCGTTGGTGAATGTTTTTTTAACCATTATAAAAATTGGGTTTGGTATTTTAGGGCAGTCTGCGGCGTTGATTGCAGATGGGGTGCATTCTTTATCTGATTTGGCGAGTGACTTATTAGTATTAATAGCGATTAAACTTGGTGCAAGGGAAGCTGATCATGAGCATCCCTATGGGCATAAACGCTTTGAAACCATTGCCACGGTTATTTTAGGTATGGGTTTAATATGGGTAGCATTTGAAATTGCATGGGATGTGTATCAGCGTTTTTTGCAACCTGAAATTATATTAATGCCTAAGGTAAATGCGTTGGGTGTTGCGGCGATTTCTATTTTATCCAATGAGTGGCTATTTCAATATACCAAAGGTGTTGCAGTCATTACGCGTTCTAAATTACTTTTGGCTAATGCTTGGCATCATCGCAGTGATGCCATTTCATCGGTTATTGTACTGGTTGGTATTGCGGGTTCTTTATATGGTTATGTATGGGCGGATTCAGCGGCGGCGGTATTAGTGGCTGTAATGGTCGCTAAAATTGGCTGGAACTTAGTTTGGGAGAGCATTAAAGAATTAGTCGATACTGGGCTTTCTCAAGAAATGGTGACCGATATTAATAGCGAAATTTTAGCCACTGAAGGTGTGCAAGGGATTCATTTATTACGAACACGACAAATGGGTGAAGATGCGTTAATTGATGCACATATTGTGGTGAGTTCACGGATTACCGTTTCAGAAGGGCATATGATTGGTGATGTGGTACGTGATGTGTTGATTGATAAATTTTCTGATGTACAGGAAGTGTTGGTACATATTGATCCTGAACATGATGAATATAAAGTTGAAGATGTAAAAAGTTTATTGCGTGACGATGTGGATAAATTATTACAGGAATATTTAGCCGAAAATTACCCTTTAATTGATAGTTTTAGAATTCACTATATAAAAGGTCGGATAGAGTTAGAAGTCGTTTTGCCGCATACGATGTTTATTACTTAAAGCGTGAAAGTGCAGAAAAGGATTATCAAGCGGAAGTGTTAGCAAAAGCGAAACTGCGTTTCGATGCCATGACGGATCTTGAAAAAGATCTGTTAGAACAGAATATTATTGCCGGTTTACCGGGCGGAGAGGGCTCTTATGATCGCCAAGGTATTCTTAGCGCTATTACTGAGTTTATTCAACTAGGTACGGAAAAATTTCGAGAAAACTTAATTGAATTTTTACGCGAGATAATTCCAGTAGCCGAGGAAGCAGGGGTTGATATGTGTATTCATCCAGACGATCCACCGTTTTCTCTGTTTGGTTTGCCACGCGTTGTTTCAACGGCTGATGATGTTAGGACTTTATTTGATGCCGTACCTAGTACAGCAAACGGACTGACCCTGTGTGCTGGTTCGTTCGGTGTTCGGGCAGATAACAACTTAGTTGGCATGGTTAAAGAATTTGGCAATAAAATTCATTTTATTCGCATATCGAATCGGGGCCCAATACACATTAATTCCCCATTCTTTAGAAAAAGAACCTTTAGATTGACCCTGCCAGTTCGCCGTGACCATATACACCGTATCACCCCTGTGGACCAGTCGTTTTGCAAATTCAAAGGATCGAGTTGAACCGGGCATATTCAGCGTATTAAAGTACTGATGTATATAGAGGATTTTCAAAATTATGGTGTTCTATACTGAAGAAAATTCACTCATTTCGATTGGATCCTGAAAAGCGTAAACATCTATATTTTTAAAGTTTTTCTGATAAATAAATAGGTCGCTAGAAAAATTCGCCAAACCGGATTTGTAGAAAATAAAGAATAAAACCGTCTTGGATATGGGGGGCGTTTTAATCCCTTTTCGACCAGCAAATAATCTGCATCCCAAAGGGAGAAGACTGACCAGTAACTC
>CAJVYO010000034.1 GCA_913009515.1 uncultured Methylococcaceae bacterium | reverse complement strand
TACCACGCCACTCATTATTAGAGCGTCCCAGTAAAAATTCAAAAACACGGCCTGTTGCCGCCAATATAGATCAAGTATTTATTGTTTTCAGCACCGAGCCTTACTGTGATTTTTTACTTATTGACCAATATTTAGCAATTTGTGAAAATCGTAATATTGCAGCACGCTTAGTCTATAATAAATCAGATTTACCTCGCTTAGAGGCCATTGAAAAAGAACTCGCACATTATTTAACACTCGGCTACCCTTTCTTTCGCGTTAGTGCCATAGATAGCTCTGAAATAAAGACCTTAAAAGATAGCCTAGCAGATAAAATCAGTATTTTCACAGGGCAGTCAGGTGTTGGTAAATCGTCATTAACCAATGCACTGATTCCTGATAAAGACCTTAAGACCAACACTGTTTCAGCGATTACTAAACACGGACGACACACCACGACTGCTGCAACACTCTATCATTTACCTGATGGCGGTGATTTAATTGACAGCCCAGGTGTAGCAATATTTGGCTTGGCTGGTATCTCAGAACCTCAACTTGCCTATGGATTTCGTGAATTTCAAGCCTATTTAGATGACTGTCAATTCAATGATTGTCGCCATGTTAATGATAAAGGCTGTGCTGTTAGACAAGCCGTTGAACAAGGCAATATTACGGCTTCTCGCTATCAACGCTTTCTAAAATTACGTGAAAAAATGCCTACAGCTTAAAATAACTCAATATCATCGGATTCAATGTCATCTTTCACATCCATATCTTGAAAGAAAACCACTTTATTTCGTCCGGTATCTTTACCATGATAAAGTGCTTGATCCGCATGATCTAATAAATTCATTGGTAAGGTATGATGTTCAATCTCTGTCACCCCAATGCTTACCGTCACTCGTCCGACTGTCGGAAAATTAAAATTTTCGACCTTGCTACGAAAACGCTCAAAAATAGCTTTTGCAGACTTAATATCAACTAAATTCACAATCACCACAAACTCTTCGCCACCGAAACGAAAATAAAAATCATTGTAACGAAAACTTTTTTCAATAATTTGACTGAAATGCAATAACACCTCATCACCATATAAATGACCAAAATCATCATTCACACGCTTAAAATGATCAATGTCTAACATCGCAATCCATGATTGCTTATTTTCTATATAATTATCCGTTTGAAAGTATTCGCATACTTCCATCAAACAACTATCAAATGATTGACGATTAGGTAGGGAGGTTAATAAATCTCGTTCTTTCTGGTCATGTAACACCATTAAATTAGTATAAATAGCGAGAATAGACTTTAGATTCGCTATCACCTCATCCTGCAATAATCCCTTAATTAAAATAGCACGACGGGGACCTATTGGAACTTTAATATTCAAAATATAAAAATTATGACTATCAAACTGAATGGCTTGTAATAATTCAGTTTCTATAATTTTTTCTAAAATATCACTATATTCATCTTCTCTATTTTCTTGAGAAAAATCGATAGGCAATCTTTGACCCACCCATTGATGAGAATAATGATCCTCAGCTAACTTTATTTTTTCACGCTTATAAATTTCATAGGCATAAATGTCCGCTATCAAAGTCAATTCTTGACAGACTACCAGCATTTCCTGAGTGAGGGCATTAGAACTTGCTTGACGCGTTAATCTATCTGTCCATTTAAAAACGGTTTCTACGGTAACACTTAACATGCTTGTATCAATCCACCGCCTAATATATGTAAATGCAAATGATACACTTCCTGCCCACCCGCTTCATTACAGTTAATAATAGTACGATAGCCTTCTTCAGCAATGCCTTCTAACTGTGCAATTTTCGCTGCCATGTGTAATAAATAACCTGATAATTCAATATTATCTAAATCATTTAACGTTGCAATATGACGTTTAGGAATAATTAAAATATGTACCGGAGCTTTAGGATGAATATCTCTAAAGGCAAGCACCTGCTCATCTTCATAAACAATGTCTGCTGGGATTTTTTTATCAATGATTTTACAAAATAAACAGTCCATCACATTTCCTTTTTATAAAAATAGTTACCCTATTTTAACTTAGGGGCAATTCATTTTTGATAAGAAATTCTACGTTTATTGATAATAATATTCAAGATTGTAACGAGGATACTGCTAGAATAATTTAAAGAGTATAAATTATTTTTAAAATTCTTATGGCGGAGAGGAAGAGATTCGAACTCTTGGAAGGGATAAACCTTCAACGGTTTTCAAGACCGCCGCTTTCGGCCACTCAGCCACCTCTCCGTAAGAATGCCCATTATACTAAGTAAAAAGTTAAAAGCAAACTTTTTAACACTCTAATAGGCACTCTCACTATTAAGATATAAAAATTAATGACTTATTTTTTTATATTTTATACGTCTTGGGTTATCTGCATCCGTGCCTAAACGTTTATGTCTGTCTACTTCATAATCTTCATAATTGCCTTCAAACCACACGACTTTACTGTCGCCTTCAAATGCCAACATATGCGTTGCAATCCGATCTAAAAACCAGCGATCATGAGAAATAACTACCGCACAACCAGGAAATGCCAATAAAGCCTCTTCTAAAGCACGCAAGGTTTCTACATCTAAATCATTGGTAGGTTCATCTAATAATAAAACATTACCACCGCTGCGTAATAGTTTCGCTAAATGCACACGATTACGCTCACCACCCGATAAATCACCGATACGCTTTTGCTGGTCGCCGCCTTTAAAATTGAAACGGCCACAATACGAACGTGATGGCGTTTCATAGCTGCCGACGGTAATAATATCTAAACCATCAGAAATTTCTTCCCACACAGTTTTATTATCATCTAAAGTATCCCGTGTTTGTTCAACATGAGAAAGTTTCACTGTCGAACCAATTTTAATCTCCCCTGAATCCGCTTTTTCCAAATCAGACATCATCCGAAATAATGTGGTTTTACCCGCCCCATTAGGCCCAATAATCCCGACAATACCCCCGGGTGGTAATTGAAAATTCAAATCATCAATTAATAACTTCTCACCAAACGCTTTATTAATATGTTCCGCATTAATCACCACATCGCCTAATCGTGGCCCTGCCGGAATAAAAATTTCCTGCGTTTCATTACGCTTTTGCGTCTCTTGTGAAGCCAGTTCATCAAAACGAGCTAAACGTGCCTTACTTTTCGCATGACGACCTTTCGCATTAGAACGCACCCATTCTAACTCGGCTTTCATTGATTTTTGACGTGATGTTTCTTGTTTTTCTTCTTGTTCTAAACGATTTTGTTTTTGCTCTAACCATGAAGAATAATTACCTTCCCATGGAATACCCTGACCTCTATCCAGCTCTAAAATCCAACCAGCCACATTATCTAAAAAGTATCTATCGTGCGTTACCGCAACTACCGTCCCTTCATAATCATGTAAAAAACGCTCTAGCCATGCGACTGATTCGGCATCTAGATGGTTAGTCGGCTCATCTAATAGCAACATATCCGGTTTAGATAACAATAAACGACACAACGCCACACGACGCTTTTCGCCACCCGACAAAGTCGTTACATCCGCATCCCACTCTGGCAAACGTAATGCATCAGCGGCAATTTCAAGTTCACGTTCTAATTCCCACGCGTTCGCCGCTTCAATTTTTTCTTGTAATTCTGACTGTTCCGCTAATAATTTATCAAAATCCGCCTCAGGATCGGCAAAGGCATCATTAATCGCATTATAACGATCTAAAACCTTTTGAATTTCACCAAAACCTTCTTGAACATTACCCCGCACATCTTTATCAGGATTCAAATCTGGTTCTTGAGACAAGTAACCGATATTAATGCCCTTCATAGGGATTGCTTCGCCTTCAATCTCTTTATCAACCCCAGCCATAATCCGCAATAAGGTTGATTTTCCCGAACCATTCAAACCTAATACACCAATTTTTGCACCAGGAAAAAATGAAAGAGAAATATTTTTAAGAATATGCTTTTTAGGAGGAACAATTTTCCCCACTCTGTTCATAGAAAAAATATATTGAGCCATATGTTTTTAAGTATTTAATGTCACTATTGATAATAAGCTCTTATTATAACGAGATTTTTCTACTTTTCTTACCTTGCTAAAAAAAATTAGAGTTGTTACTATCCATACTCCAACAATAAAAATAATAATACCAAGGAAAACAATAATGACTGATAAAACACAAGCACCACTCTTTGAAAGAATTGGCGGTGAAGCAGCTGTTAATGCGGCTGTTGAGATTTTTTATACGAAAGTGCTAGCTGATTACCGTATTAATCGTTTTTTCGATAAAACCAATATGGATGAACAAATCAAAAAACAAAAAGCCTTTTTTACCATGGCATTTGGTGGACCCAATAACTATACCGGCGGAACAATGCGTAAAGTTCATGCTCGTTTAGTTAAGATGGGCTTAGATAATTCTCATTTTGACGCTGTCATGGAACATTTAGGGGCAACGTTAACAGAATTAAAAGTACCAGGTGATTTAATCGGCGAAGCGGCTGCGATTGCTGAAAGTGTACGTGCTGATGTGTTAGGTAAATAAACAGCATGATAACTTAATGACGTAATAATTATTTTACGTCATTAAGCTCCATCTCTTAAAATTTTCTCATTGAAACTTATTCAGTTGGAATACGAATCAACATACCACCCATAATTTGATTTAGTTTAAAATCTTTTTTAGGGCTATCTTTATGATTATTATGACATGTAACACATGCTCCAGAACTCGCTATATCAGGATAAATCGCTGTAAAGTAACGTTTTCCCGCTACCACTTCATCACCATAAAAATTCTTACCTGGATTATCTGAAATAAATTTTAAACCTGCTTTTTCAACATCTGATTTTGCATTATTTTTAGCATTTACTGGCCATAAAGATAACAAAGAATAACTAACGCCTGAACGACTTTTTTCGCGCACAATATCGGCACCCTCTCTAAAAAATTGTGCAGGTAATAATAAGGCTTGTTCTTGCTTCCAGTGTTCATTGGCATCAATCACTTCTTCTTCGTTCATTAAGCGATTGACAATTTTTTCTGCATAAACAATTCTATTTGCTTCCAATGCATCATGAATCATATCCGCTACTTTTTTCGGTTCAATACCTTCTGCACTAACATTTAAAGCACTGCCTAATAAAAAACCTACACTCAATATTTTAATGATATTCTTCATACTCTATCCTCTTAATATTATTATATTCGTTCTTTTACCATCTCCAACATTTTTAAATGCTTTTTAGGTAAACTCGAAAAATTATTTTTAATTAACTCTTTATCTGCTAAAGAATCTAATGAAAAACCTAAGCCATGACAATTCATACACACCCCTCGCAGCATTTTTTGATTAGGGCTTAAATTGTGACTTTGATTATGTTGAACATTAACACGTTTAATTCGCTTACTTTTACGTTTACGTTTTTTACCTTTAGTTTCTCGAGGTAAATGACAACCTGCACATGACACACCCGCACCTTTCTCTAACGCACCTTGTTGTTCATCCTGCCATAATTGAAAATGCTTGGATTTTTTATAAGCGATACTATGCTCATCTGCATGACAATTCAAACAACTAGACACAGCTGCTTCTACAACATTAAATTTATGTGCACTATGGCAAGCCGTACAATTCAATATTTTATTTTCTGCATCAGCACCTTCTAACATTGGTAATCGGGCTTGACTAACAGTCATTGCAGATAATTCCTGAGCCAGCCGAATACCATGTTTTCCTGCTAAAAATCCTTGTATTGTTTTTTTATGACAACTTTCACAGTAACTAAAATTAGGTTTATTAACCCAGTCCCCCTCCTTTTTACTATGGCAATCTAAACAGTTAATGCCCGCTTCAGCATGGCTACTTTCCAACCAATCCTGACCTAAACTTAAATCTACAGATTCAGGTGCATTATGATCAACTAATTTCAACGCGTCTAAAGAATGTTTCGCCTTTTTACTATAAAAATGTAAAAAATTACGCTGAGGCAATTTTCCTTCTTTAAACGTATCTTTCTCATCAAGGTGCTTAGCTAAAAAATCCTCATATAAGGCTGTATTATCATGATAATTATGGCATTCGGTACAATTATCAAATTCTAACCCTTTATGCGTAACTCGATCTTCAGCAACATCTTCATGACAATGAACACAAAAATCTTTCGCAACAGTTACACCGTTTGGATAATTATCTTGCTGATGTTCGTTATGACACGTTAAACAGGAGGCTGCATTCATATCCTCAAGCATTTGTTCATTACGGGGATCTTTAAATAATTTCACCTCATGAGAATCACTCGCCTTACTTAAACTTTTAGCATGACAATCTAAACACCCTTGTTCTTTTAATTCACCAAAAGGCTCATGACATAAATCACACTGCTCTTCAATTTGATGATGCCCATTACTGGTATCAGCAGGTAGAAATAAGCGTTTATCTGTCTTTTCATTGATTAAAGTGGTCACTAGGTAAAAGCCTAATGCGCTTAATATAATAATCCATACCGTAAAAAGCATAGTTTTTTTTAATATTTTCATTTTATTGTATACTCAAAAATAATAGACAGTTGTCACATGAACCGCAATAAAAACAAAAAATATACTGACTAAAAATATATGTAATCGAACCCAAATAGGATATAACTTAACAAGAATAAAATCAAAAATACTATGTTCTAAATAAATAAATAGACTAATAAATGTGCCGCTAACTAATGTTATTAGAAATATAAACATTACCTGAAAATTAAAATTATCGCCCAAGCCAAAATTACTATGAATTAAAAAAGACAACGTAGACAATGTAATGACTATAACATGAACAATTCGCCAAGTATCGTAACTACTAAAACTCAACATTTTCAATCGCTTATTAATTAATAGCGGTAAACTTAAAATCACTAAACCAATCGTTGTATAACCACTGACTTGTTGCCAAAAATTATCAAACAACAATAAAGATAAAAAACCTTGCTCCTCAACGCTATTAGGAACAGCAACACCCATAAAAAAGACACTCAGCATCAACAACAAAGGAATTAAACTATTAATTAACAATACCTTATGATTACGAATAACATTTTTATTATCACCCGCCTTACCGGCCAACAAAGCAACAATATCTTTGCATGAACCACATCCCTGCATCGCTCCAGTCTGCTCACTAATCAATTCCAAACTAGTATGACCTAAAGCGACAGCTTCGCCTATTTTTCCTCGTGTCACTGAACAACAGGTGCAAACAATAGACTGATTCGGCCAATCTAATGGGTTTTGTTGTGATTTAGCCCATAGAGTCCCTGTCTTTAAAAACCGATAATGATGCCAAATATTCGGCTGCAAACCTTCTTCTATTGCTTGCTGAATAAGGTTAAACTCTGACCAATGTCCAATACCTGTTGCTTTAACAAGTTTCCCATGATGAAAATAAAGTTTTTTAAATTGATTCTGTTTAGTATCTTTAAACACCCAAGTGTTTAACTCTGCATAATTATAATTTTTCTTAGAATTTTCAACCGTACAAACAGGCAAATGTTTTATTTTTGCTCTGATAGAAAGCGGCGTACCATGGTATTCACTTTTAGGATGACTCGATAAAATATTATCGACAGCAATAACAGCTTGCTCAAGTCCAGGGCCTAATAATCCATAAGTAATCTCATTATGCTCAACACACTCACCAATCGCATAAATATTTTCATCTGAAGTCTGCATAAAATTATTTACTTTTATGCCTTTATTTGTTTCTAAACCTGATTCCTTTGCTAACCGAATATTCGGCTCAATACCAATACAAACCACCAAAGTATCACAGGGCAAAATATTGCCCTCTTTTAACTGAATACCTGTTAATTCATTTTCGCCTAAATAAGTAGAAATAAACGTATTAAAAATAACTTTAATACCTAATGTTTCAACTTGCATTAATAAAAAAGCAGAGGCTTCAGCATCCAGCTCTCTATTCATTAAACGCTCATGCCGATGTAAAATGATAACGTCAGCTGCTGAATTTTGTGCTTTTAAAGCAAAAGCAACCTCCATGCCTAAGATTCCGCCCCCTAAAATAACAGTACGTTCACTTTGTATAACATGCGTCATCAATTTTTGAGCATCATCAATATCTCGATAAGTATGAATACCGAGTAAACTTCGATTACCCAAATCTACGCGTCTAGCATAAGACCCTACTGCCAGAATTAAAGAAGAATAAACTTGCGGCTGTCCCTTTGCATCGATAATCACTTTATTTTTACTATCAATTTCAATAATAGGGGCATTAATATGCATTGAAATTAAATTGTCAGATGAAATATTGAGCGTATTAACAATCTGTTCCCATTCTAAATCACCCGCCAGTAATTCAGAAAGATGCACCCGATTATAAGCCTCCCAAGGCTCTGCACCATAAATAACTAACGGATGTTGGGGAGCATGTTTCAGTATTTCTCTAGCCGCTTGAATGCCCACAGGTCCTGTACCTGCAATAATAATAGGCGCATTATTAGAATGAATTATTTTTTTATTTTTTGAAATAGGCGGTGTTGTTATTTCTGGAACGGATTGGCTAAGATTTAAATTTGAAAAAGTAACCGCCGGTTGCTCTACATTAAGACGTTGTATCTCGATTTCACAAACCAAATCACCTTTAAGCATACAATGCTCTTCTTTGATGTCGATTTCCTCATCAAATTTCTCAGCAACCCCTTTTGCAATCCCTATCGCAAAACCACAGAGCTTTCTGGGTGAACTATAAGTGATAATTACTTTATTTTCATTAATACGTCTAATTTGCAGCTTTGGCGGCCTCGCACTTGGGTTTCGCAAACGCACGACTTTATGAATAGTAGACTCGGTATTCTCCAATAAATCCATCAACGTCCAAGTGGACGTAATTTGACGATGATAAGACTGTAATAATGTAGACGCTATAAATTTTCCAAATAAAACCAATAAATCATAAATACTAATCCCTGTAATTTTAGATGCTTCACCCACTAAGCTTAATATTTCTTCATCAGGATATTCTTGAATAGGAATATATACTTTTCTTAAATCAAGCTTCTTAATAAGGGCCTGCCAACTATCTCCCCCTATATTTTTATCAACAAACTTTTTAAGTTCTCCAAATACCATTCCATGCATAAAATTATCGTACCTTATAAAATATTTTTATTATTATTATTTAATCAATCTTATACGTCTTTACACTGTTATTCTAATGAGTGTTTTTTATTTTGCAATAATTCTAACACCAATCTACATTAAATTCAGTGCTGTAGCATGTTATTTTTCACTCAAGCCTAACATATAAGCTAATTCCATCTCATTGACTATTGTTACTCCCAGCGCCTCTGCCTTTTTTAGCTTAGACCCCGCTGCTTCACCAGCCACCACATAATCAGTTTTACTCGATACACTTCCCGAAACTTTAGCTCCTAATGTTTGTAAGGCCTGTTTTGCATCATTGCGACTCATAGCTTGCAAGGTGCCCGTTAACACAAATATTTTTCCTGCTAACGCCAAATCGTCTGTTTTTTCTTCAACAGTATCCCAATAAATACCAGCCGCTAACAAAGCCTCAATTACGTCGCGATTATGTGCTTGTTTAAAAAAATATATAATATGCTGTGCTACTACCTCACCGACATCAGCAATTAACAGTAATTCCTCAGCAGTAGTATTTTGTAGCGTGGCTAAATCACCTGCACAATGCTCGGCTAAATTTTTTGCCGTCGCCTCACCGACTTCACGAATGCCTAACGCCAATAAAAATTTAGCACAATGCGTGTGTTTACAGTTTTCAATTGCTGTAATTAAATTAGCCGCTTTTTTCTCGCCCATACGCTCTAAAGGCAATATCATCTCAGTGGTTAAATTAAATAAATCAGCAGGCGTTTTAATTAACGCCGCATCCACTAACTGCTCCACTAATTTATCCCCTAAACCTTCAATATTCATGGCTTTACGCGATGCAAAATATTTAATGGCTTCTTTACGTTGTGCAGGGCAATATAAACCACTCACGCAACGACTCACCACTTCACCTTCTACCCTTTTTATATCAGAATCGCATGCGGGACATTGCTGTGGAAAAATAATACGTTGAGCATTGCTGGGCGATTGCAACGATTGGGTAATTTGTGGAATCACATCCGCCGCCCGTTTTATTAAAACCGTATCACCAATTTTAAGCTGTAACCGTTCAATTTCATCACCGTTATGCAAACTGGCTCGACTCACTGTCACCCCACCGACAAAAACAGGCTCTAAAATAGCCACTGGCGTAATCGCACCGGTGCGGCCTACTTGAAACTCCACATCTAACAAAATAGTTTGTTCTTCTTGAGCAGGAAATTTATACGCAATTGCCCAACGCGGTGCTCTAGCAATAAAACCTAACTGTT
>CAJVYO010000033.1 GCA_913009515.1 uncultured Methylococcaceae bacterium | reverse complement strand
ATTTGATGTTTATAAAGACTTTGGTTTTAATGAGGTCATTATTAAATTATCAACGCGTCCAGAAAAACGTGTAGGTTCAGATGAAGTGTGGGATAAAGCTGAAAAGTCATTAGAGTTAGCTTTGAATAATAAAGGCTTAGATTGGGATTTACAGCCTGGCGAAGGGGCTTTTTACGGACCTAAAATTGAATTTTCTCTTAAGGATTGTTTAGAGCGTGTGTGGCAATGTGGGACGATTCAGGTTGATTTTTCAATGCCAGGACGTTTAGATGCCGCTTATATTGCAGAAGATGGCACTAAACATACGCCTGTTATGTTGCATCGTGCTATATTAGGCTCATTGGAACGTTTTATTGGTATTTTAATTGAGCAACATGCGGGAACGATGCCATTATGGTTATCACCTGAGCAAGTGGTGGTATTAAATATCGCAAGTCGTCATAATGAATATGCCGAAGAAGTTTGTCGTGAATTAACGCAACAAGGTTTTAGAGCAAAAATTGACTTGAGAAATGAGAAAATAGGCTTTAAAATTCGTGAGCATTCTATGCAGCGTATCCCGTATCTTTTAATTATCGGAGATAAAGAATTAGAAGAAGGGCTTGTGACCGTTAGGACACAAAAAGGCGATGATTTAGGCTGTTTTTCAGTTGATGATTTTAGTACACGACTGAAGCAAGAGATTAAAGACAAATTATAATTTTATTAACTGGAGGAATAGGGTATCGCTTCTAAAAAAGATGCAACACGATTAAACGATGACATTATCGCGAGACGTGTTAGATTGACAGGTTTGCCTGAAGGACAGGGCGGTATTATGTCGCTGATCGATGCTAAGAAATTAGCAGCTGAAGCAACTATGGATTTGGTCGAGGTATCACCTAATGCGGATCCGCCTGTTTGTAAAATTATGGACTATGGTAAGTTTTTATTTGACCAAAATAAAAAATTACAGATGGCCAAGAAAAAACAAAAACAAATTCAGGTTAAAGAAATTAAATTTAGACCTGGAACGGATATCGGCGATTACAATGTTAAATTACGTAATTTAACTAAATTTCTTGAAGAAGGTAATAAAACTAAAATTACCGTGCGTTTTCGTGGACGTGAAATGGCACATAGAGAAATTGGTATGGAGCTATTAAAGCGTGTTGAAAAGGATTTAATTGAATTAGCCGCCGTTGAGCAATTTCCTAAGATGGAAGGTCGCCAAATGGTGATGGTTTTAGGGCCGAAAAAGAAAAAATAAGTGTTGAATTTACTACGATAGGAATCGTAGCTTTTTTAATTCAGTCGGGCCTTTGCATTTTGCCTTATTGGGTTTCTATAACAAGGATGTGTTATTTTTATTATATTGGAGAAAATAAATGCCAAAAATTAAAACCCATAGTGGTGCTGCGAAACGTTTTAAACGTACCGGCAAAGGGAATTTTAAGTGTGGGCAGTCACATCGTCGTCACATCTTAACTAAAAAATCAACAAAGCGTAAAAGACATTTGCGCAAAGCAGCCACTCTTCATTCGTCAGATGTGCGTATGGCAGCACGTTTATTACCTTACAGTTAATTTAGGAGAAGAAGATGGCTAGAGTAAAAAGAGGTGTCACTGCGCGAGCAAGACATAAGAAAATTTTAAAGCAAGCGAAAGGTTATTACGGCGCACGTAGTCGGGTTTATCGCGTTGCTAAACAAGCGGTTATTAAAGCGGGTCAATACGCTTATCGTGATCGTAAAAACAAAAAGCGTACTTTCCGTGCATTATGGATTGTGCGAATTAATGCAGCGGCACGTTTATGTGATATTTCATATAGCCGTTTAATTAATGGTTTAAATAAAGCTAATGTGATTATTGATCGTAAAGTATTAGCGGATATCGCGGTACGTGATATGGATGCTTTTGCGGCGATTGCAGAAATTGCGAAAGCAAATAGAAGTTCAGTATCATAAACTAGCTGAATTATAAGCTAGGAAAATAGTTAGGAAAAAGGGGCTTACAAGCCCTTTTTTTTGCTAAATATCTTCATTCCTTTTCATTTTTTAATATAAGCGAACTTAACTGTGTCAGCGACTCTCGAAGAAATTCTTGCTCAAGCGTTACAAGAAATTGAAATAGCTAACGATTTATCTGCGTTAGATACTATCCGTGTGCAATATTTAGGTAAAAAAGGTGCTTTTACCTTACAGATGAAAACCTTAGGAAAACTTGAGCCTGAGCAGCGGCGTGTTGCTGGTCAAGCGATTAATCAAGTTAAGTCTGATTTTCAAACGGCGTTAGAATCTCGTAAACAAGCATTGCAAGCAGCAGTATTAGCGGCACGTTTAGCAAGTGAAACGATTGATGTGACATTGCCAGGAAGAGGGCAGGCATCGGTAGCAGGGCTTCATCCTGTCACCTTGACGTTAAGACGTATTACTAAAATCTTTTCAAGTGTGGGCTTTAAGGTAGAAGAAGGCCCTGAAATTGAAGATGATTATCATAATTTTGAAGCGTTAAATATTCCATCTCATCATCCAGCACGAGCGATGCATGATACCTTTTATTTTGATGCACACACCTTATTAAGAACGCATACCTCGCCGGTACAAGTGCGTTCGATGGAAAAATATCAGCCGCCGTTAAAAGTCATTGCACCGGGTCGAGTTTATCGTTGTGATTCTGATGTGACGCATACGCCTATGTTTCATCAGGTGGAAGGTTTCTTAGTCGATGAAAATGTCAGTTTTGCAGATTTAAAAGGCGTGGTATATGAATTTTTAAGAGCCTTTTTTGAAAAGGATATTCAAGTTCGTTTTAGACCTTCTTATTTTCCCTTTACTGAGCCGTCAGCAGAAGTTGATATTGAATGTGTGATGTGTGAAGGCAAGGGCTGTCGAGTGTGTAGTCAAACAGGTTGGTTGGAAGTTATGGGCTGCGGTATGATTCATCCTGAAGTGTTTAAATCTGTTGAGATTGATACAGAAGCCTTTACAGGCTTTGCATTTGGTATGGGCGTAGAAAGGCTTGCTATGTTGCGTTATGGCATCAATGATTTAAGGCTATTTTTTGAAAATGATCTTAAATTTCTTGAGCAATTTAATTAAGGGACAGTACGAAAATGCAATTTAGTGAAGCGTGGTTAAAAGAATTAGTCGATTATAAAATTGAGACTGGCGAATTAGTTGAACAGATTACTATGGCTGGTTTGGAAGTGGATTCCGTTCAGCCTGCAGCTGCCGATTTTAAAGGGGTTGTGGTTGCTGAAGTGATGTCGGTTACAGCACATCCCGATGCCGATAAATTAAGAATTTGCCAAGTTAATGTCGGTGAAGATGAGTCGCTACAGATTGTTTGCGGAGCAAGTAATGTACGTGAAGGATTGAAAATACCTGCGGCTTTAATTGGCGCGGTATTACCTGAAAATTTTAAGATTAAAAAATCAAAATTACGCGGTGAGTTATCATTTGGGATGCTGTGCTCTGAAAAAGAGTTAGGTTTAGCAAAGGATGCGGATGGATTAATGGAGCTGGCGAATGATGCACCCGTGGGTACTGATATTCGTGACTATTTATCCTTAAATGATCAGTTAATTGAAGTGGATTTAACGCCTAATAGAGCGGATTGTTTGAGTCTTGAAGGGGTAGCACGAGAAGTTGCTTTACTGAATAAAATTGATTTTAGTGTGACAAATTATGCGGCAGTTAGTGTTGAGCATCAAGAACAGCTTGCTGTTGAGGTGAGTGATGCTAATGCGTGTCCGCGTTATTTAGGGCGTTTGATTAAAAATATTAATATAGCGGCAGCAACGCCGTTATGGATGCAGGAGCGTTTACGACGTTCAGGTGTTGCAAGCTTGGGTGCAGTGGTTGATGTCACCAATTATGTGATGTTGGAGTTAGGTCAGCCTTTACATGCCTTTGATGCGGATACTTTGTCGGGTGATATTCAGGTACGTTTGTCGCAAGCAAATGAAGTAGTCACATTACTTAATCACCAGGAACTTAAATTAGAGCCTGATACATTAGTGATTGCAGACAGTGAAAAAGTAGTTGCCTTAGCCGGTATTATGGGCGGTAGCGAAACCGCGGTTTCAGATAAGACTCAGTCTATATTTTTAGAATGTGCTTTTTTTAACCCTCGTTTTATGATGGGTAAAGCTAGACAATATGGCTTGCATACTGATTCATCACATCGTTTTGAGCGCGGGGTTGATTTTGAATTACAACACCGAGCGATTGAACGTGCCACGGCATTAATTGTAGAGATTGCTGGAGGAAGTGTTGGTTCTATCACAGATATAACAAATGCGACTACATTGCCGAAACAGTCTGGTGTATTATTACGTCAGCAACGAATACAGCGTATATTAGGCGTATCATTACCTAATAGTGAAGTAGATGATATTTTGAAGCGATTAGGCATGCAGGTTGAGACGACTACTGATGGATGGTTGGTCACGCCACCGAGCTTTCGTTTTGATATTGCGATTGAAGCCGATTTAATTGAGGAAATTGGGCGTGTGTACGGTTATAATAACCTACCTCAGAGTAGTTTATTAATGCGTTCTGCATTAACACAAGCCCCTGAAGCTCTTTTAGAAATTGATCAAATTAAAGATGTCTTAGTGGCTCGAGATTATCAAGAAGCAATTACCTATAGTTTTGTAGGGGAAGCTTTGCAAAAAATGATATTGCCGAATGATAATTATATTAAACTACAGAATCCGATTTCATCGGATTTAGCAGTCATGCGTACCAGTTTATGGTGTGGATTATTACAGGCTGCGGCTTATAATACGAAGCGTCAACATAGCCGAGTGCGTTTGTTTGAAGCAGGGCAGCGTTTTTTAGGTATAGATGTTGAGCAACAAGAAAAAATGTTGGCAGGTTTGGCATTAGGCTCAGTGAATGCTGAACAGTGGGGAGAAAAGACGCGTAAAGTTGATTTTTACGATGTCAAAGCAGATGTGGAAGCCATTTGTACCTTAACAGGGTGCGAGATACAGTTTATAGCTGCGGAACATAGTGCATTACATCCAGGACAGAGTGCCGAAATTAAGACGTTAGACGGGCGTTCTTTGGGCTGGATCGGAATGTTACACCCTACGTTAGAAAAGCAATTAGATTTTGATTGTAATGTGTTTTTGTTTGAATTATCACAAGATGTACTATTAGATAGAAAAGTGCCAAGTTTCAGTAGCTTGTCTAAATTTCCATCAGTACGTCGTGATTTAGCGTTATTAGTAAAAGAAGAGGTGTCATTTCAGGACATAAAAGACTGTATCGACCAATGTAAAGAAACTTTAATTAAAGACGTAAAAGTTTTTGATATTTATCGAGGTCAAGGAGTTAACGAAGGTTTTAAAAGTGTCGCATTAGCTTTAGTATTGCAAGATAAGACACAAACTCTTACAGATTCTGAAATTGATGCTATAGTAAACAGCGTGTTAGATACTTTATCTAGCCGAATTAATGCAAAATTGAGAGATTAGAATAGATGGCAGTTACCAAAGCAGATTTTGCTGAAAAATTATTTGATGATTTAGGATTAAATAAAAGAGAAGCGAAAGAAATGGTCGAGTTTTTTTTTGAGGAAATAAAATCTTCATTAGAGCAAGGCGAGCAAGTAAAAATCTCTGGTTTTGGAAAATTTGAATTAAGAGACAAAAGTAGCCGTCCAGGACGAAACCCTAAAACAGGAATAGAAATTCCTATTTCTGCTAGACGAGTTACCACTTTTAGAACAGGACAGAAGTTAAAGACGCGAGTAGAAGCTTATGCTGGAACCAAGTAACAATAATGAGTTACCGATTATACCCGCAAAACGTTATTTCGCAATCGGCGAAGTAAGTGAATTATGCGGTGTTAAACCACATGTATTACGCTATTGGGAACAAGAATTTGAACAGTTAGATCCTGTAAAAAGACGAGGAAATAGACGCTATTATCAACGCAATGATGTTATTCTAATTCGCCAAATTAGAGCATTGCTTTATGAACAAGGATATACCATTGGCGGTGCAAGAGCACATTTAGAGAGCGATGGCTCCAAAGATGATTCGGCACGAACTAAACAAGTTATTCATCAGATGATCGATGAATTAGAAGATATTTTAGAAATTCTTAAATGATTTTATTGATAAGTCGTACAGTTACTTTATACTATGCGAGCTTATCTTAAGATTTAGTATTATCTTGAAGAGTAGTTTCAATATGTCGGGGCGTAGCGCAGTTTGGTAGCGCACCATACTGGGGGTGTGGGGGTCGTAGGTTCAAATCCTATCGTCCCGACCAATTGAAAATCAAAAGACTTACATGAAAATGTAGAGTCTTTTTTTTTGCCTAAAATTTAGCCTAATCACTTATTAATTTTATGATTTTTTTATAGTAAATAAGGCGTTATGCTATCAATAAAAATGCAGTTGCATTAATCTAACTTTCTTCGCTAAGAGCTTATATTTGTATAATGATGATTGAAAAAAATGAGATAGAAAATAGCTTAAAAACTATAATTGACCCTAATGTTAATACTGATTTGGTCACAGCGGGTTCGGTTAAAGCCATTGCAGTAGATAATGGTAAAGTCATTGTTGATTTGGAATTGGGTTATCCTGCAAAAAGCTTTATTGAGGGCTTTAAAGAGCAGCTAGTGACTCAACTTGAGTCTATAGAAGGCGTTGTTGCTGCTAAGGTTAATATTAAGGTTAATATTGTTGCTCATGGGGTGCAAAAAAGCTTACAGCCGATTAAAAATATCAAAAATATTGTAGCGGTCGCATCTGGAAAAGGTGGGGTAGGTAAATCGACCACCTCAGTAAATTTAGCTTTAGCTTTGGCGGCTGAGGGAGCGAGAGTCGGGATTTTAGATGCGGATATTTATGGGCCGAGTATTCCAACCATGTTAGGTTTATCGGGCTTTCCTGAAAGCCAAGATAATAAAACTATGATGCCTAAAATATCTTATGGCATTCAAACTATTTCGATTGGTTATTTAATTGACCCTGATCAACCTATGATTTGGCGGGGACCGATGGTCACTAATGCGTTACAACAATTATTAAATGATACCAATTGGGATAATTTAGATTATTTAATTGTCGATTTACCACCCGGTACCGGTGATATCCAATTAACCTTAGCACAGCAAATTCCAGTGAGCGGAGCGGTGATTGTCACCACACCTCAAGATATTGCATTAATTGATGCTCAGCGTGGCTTAGGCATGTTTAATAAGGTCAATGTGCCAGTATTAGGTATTGTTGAAAATATGAGTATGCATATTTGTAGCGAATGCGGTCATGAAGAGGCTATTTTTGGTGCAGGCGGCGGGGCTGAAATGGCAGAAAAAAATGAACTTGCGTTATTAGGTTCGTTGCCGTTAGATAAATCTATTCGTGAATTTGCAGATTGTGGGCGACCAACGGTTGTTGCAGCACCAGAAAGTCGTGCGGCGGACATGTATAAAGATATTGCTCGTAAAATGGCAGGAAAATTAGCGTTGAAAAGTAAAGATTTTAGCAGCCGCTTTCCTAATATTGTGATTGAAAATAGTTAATCCTAATGATGCTAGGCAGATAGAGTGCTAGCTATCTGCCTGATAATACGTAATTAACGTCTTAGTAGGTAATATAAATATTTACAATGTAATATCAAATCTTTACCTTCCAATTTAACCACTTTGCAGGTTTCGTATTTTTCTCTACCGGGTTGAACTTGTTTTTTAATAAAACCATCTTCGATGAAATATTTTACTTTAACAGAGGTTTCAGAATCGAGTCGTGGATCAAATGCGGTTGAGACTAAGCTGCCATTTTCTTTAAAATCCCATTTATTATTAACTAATTTTTTAGTTTTATGTAAAGCGGCTGTTTCAGCATAAATAGACCATTTCCCTAAAATTTGAGCATTATCTTCTAGTGGAATAATGACATCTTTAGCCTGTGTTAGTGGGCTTATTAATAACGCCACCAGCGGTAGAAATTTTATCATTTTTTTCATTGTTTTATGGCTCCAATATAAGTGAATTAAAGAGTACTACTTTTTGATTATAGCATGATGCGTGTTGAGTTTAAGGCTTGAATAATCTATTAACGCTCAATGAAGGTGGTCTATATATTTCAATCTTGTTTTGATTAATGCTAAAATGCCAAAAATTATAGGTAATTTAACGAGGTTCACTATGAAATTTAAAATAGCATTTTTAGTCGCATCAATCTTTATGTTTTCACAACAAGCATCAGCCATTAGTACTGATGAGTGGGTTTATGAGTCAGTGACCGGGGATTTGAAGCCGACAGCAGGTTGTAAAGATAAAGCAAAAGCAGAGAAAAGCGCCTCAACAGGGTATCGTTTTAAAAAATATACCACTGAAATGTGTAATAGCATGGGCTATGGTTGGGGAAAAGATAAGGTATTAGAAAAAGGCAAGTTAGTCTGTGAGCCTTGTGAAGGTGATTACGAAGGCAAAGAAAAATATCGTTGTTTCATGGAAGAAGTAACCGTACAGTGTAAGATTGTTAAACGAGGCTGGTAAGTCTTTATAAGTTTAAATTCAGAATTTAAAGCCGTTGTTATATTAGATAACAGCGGCTTTTTTATGTGTGCAGATTTTTTATTGAGTGGCGGGTAGTGGTTTTAACATTGAAGTACGCCCAATCATAATATCGATCGCTTTTAATAAGCGTTTAAATACTGAGTCTTGACGGTAGGGTATACCATGTTTTTTACAGACTTCAACGACCTGAGGTTGTACATATTGATACTGGCTCAAAGGAATATCTGGCCAAATATGATGTTCTACTTGATAGTTTAGCCAGCCATAGAAAAAATCATTAAAATCAGAGCCGGTAGGATAATTTACCGAGCCTAATATTTGGCGTAAAAAGAATTCACCACGTCCTTTACCTTTTTCATCAAACATCATCACATCATCACCGGCATGATTAGGCACAATCACTAAAAAGGTGTGCATATTGGTAAACGCTTCAGCAATAATTGAGGTGATTAAAACACTCATCGCGGCGGTTGTGCCTAGCGGTAAAAATAAAGCCGGCAACAAGACAAAACGAAAACTGATGTAAGGTAAAATACTCTGTAGCCACAAAGCGCGTCCATGTGGCGTAAAGAAACTCCAAGCACCGGTACGAGTAAATTTGGGAGCGGCTTGACCTTGTTGACGTGCTTGACTAATGCGAAGTTCTTTATGCGTTCTTGGTGTGTAATAGAGTATTTTCCATAAAGCCGTAAAGCCCGCAATAATACCCACACGCACCCACATAGGGGCATTAGATTGTCTGAGCCATTCCATATTATGTTGTAAATGGTCTGGGTCTAATTTTTCACCTAAATTATAGTGATGTAAAATATCATGTTCTTGATGCCAGCCTGCGGGGGTAATCCAATCCGGCCAATCTAAAAATCGTCGCCAGCCTTGAGCAAATTTTTTGCTGGTATAGTGTTTAGGTATATTCGGTACTTTATCGTAGCCTTTATGCACAATAGGATGAGCAAAATGCGTCCAACGTGTAAAGCTACCTTGGCTAATTAATAGTGCTGAAAAAGGATTAGGGGTAATCCATGCAGTGCCATAGCCGAGTATTGAACAGAGTTTTCCCCAGCGTTGCATTTTCTTTAAATGCGTAAAATCCTTTTCGCTGATGCGGGCAAGCGTTTGCTTATGAATCTCATCAAGGTCTTTGGCTAATTGTTCACGATCTACATTTTGATAGCTATTTAAACTCATAATATTCCTATTTATTTAGCGGGCATAAAAAAGGCACCACTACGGTTTGCAGTGATGCCTTGTTTTAGCATAAAAATTGAGAAAGTTTATGCAGCAGTTGTACGATAATATTCAATCGCAGCGGCAACACCGCTGCCTGCTTTAATATCAAAGCCATTATCGAGTAATGCCATTTCAACACCGGCAATTGCACCTAACATTGAAACATCATTCATATCACCGATATGACCGATACGGAAGACTTTACCCATTAATTCAGTTAAGCCCGCACCTAATGAAATATCATATTTATTAAAGGCGGTTGCAATCACATCACGAGCATCTTTGCCTTCAGGAACAACAATCGCTGAAACGGTATCAGATTCAAAACCGGCTTCTGCACAAGTTTTTAAGCCCCATGCAGCAATCGCTTTACGCGTGCCTTCTGCTAAACGATGATGACGCGCATAAACATTTTCCATGCCTTCTTCTAATAATAAATCTAATGCTGCACGTAAACCATGTAGCATCGGTGTAGAAGGGGTGTAAGGCGTATAACCTAAGGCATTTTGTGCCATTTGGTCTTTTAAATCTAAGAAACAACGTGGAAAAGTAGCGGTTTCTGTTAGGGCTAATGCTTTCTGGCTGAAAGCAACAATCGCTAATCCAGCAGGCAACATAAAGCCTTTTTGTGAACCACTAATAGACGCATCAACACCCCATTCATCCATTTTAAATTCAAGGCTGGCAATAGAACTCACACCATCAACAAATAATAACGCA
>CAJVYO010000032.1 GCA_913009515.1 uncultured Methylococcaceae bacterium | reverse complement strand
GCTCACCGGTCATCACATTTAACACCGATTGCGTACCCACAATTTGCGACGTTGGCGTCACTAGCGGTAAAAAACCTAAATCTTCACGCACGCGTGGAATTTCTTTAAGCACTTCATCAAATTTATCTGCTGCACCTTGCTGTTTAAGCTGACTTTCCATATTCGTCAACATACCACCCGGCACTTGAGCTAATAAAATACGCCCATCAACGCCTTTTAAACTGCCTTCATGTTCTGCATATTTTAAACGCACCTCACGAAAATAAGCCGCCACTTCTTCTAATTTTTCTAGGTCTAATCCGGTATCACGTTCTTGACCCGCCATGCTGGCAACAATCGTTTCCGTCGGGGTATGTCCATAGGTCATACTCATTGAAGAAATCGCGGTATCCACATTATCAACACCGGCTTCAATCGCTTTAATTAAGGTACCGACGCTTAAGCCTGTGGTCGCATGGCAATGTAAATGCACTGGAATATCTACGGCAGCTTTTAATTGTGACACTAAATCATAGGCATCATAAGGCGTTAACAAGCCCGCCATATCTTTAATGACTAACGAATGTGCCCCCATATCTTCAATTTGCTTACCTTGCACCAACCATTTTTCTAAAGTATGAACTGGACTTTTAGTATATGAAATCGCCCCTTGTGCATGAGCATCGGTATTTAACACCGCTTTAACCGCATGCTCAATATTACGCATATCATTCATCGCATCAAAAATACGAAAAACATCAATCCCATTAATCGCACAACGCTCAACAAACTTATCCACAACATCATCTGCATAATGACGATAGCCTAAAATATTTTGACCTCGAAATAGCATTTGTTGTGGCGTGTTAGGCATAGCCGCTTTTAAAGCCCGTAGACGTTCCCAAGGATCTTCGCCCAAATAACGAATACACGAATCAAAGGTCGCTCCGCCCCAAGATTCAATAGACCAATAACCAAGTTTATCTAATTGTTCACAAATCGGTAACATATCCTCAATACGCAAACGCGTTGCGAGAATGGATTGGTGTGCATCTCGTAAGACGACTTCCGTAATACCTACGGCTTTAGTAGTTGCTGCCATGTTAATGTGTCCTATAACTTTTTTACATCATGAATATTTTAAAATTTAATATCTACCGCTCAAATACCAGCGATACATAAAAAAATTAAGTTTTTGTTCTATGCTGATGAACCGCTGCACTGATTGCAGCAACTGTATTAGGGGGAGTGGAATTGGCTGATGGTTGAGGAGATCTTGCTACTGGTTGAGGTATCGTCGTTGTTGCTTCGGGAAAGAATTCCGCCACACAATATGCCATTAATTTCACAGCACCAATTAACATTATTAAAAATAAGAAGACAATTCCCATTCCCGTAAACATTAATTCAATGCCTTGTGTCATTTCATTATTCATATTCAAGAAACCATTATTATTATATTTATAGGGCATTATCGCTAAAAACAAAACTTTTCACAAGCATGTCACATTTGCAGGGATAGCTTATTTATCAGCTATTCAGCCCTTGATTTTTTCCGCTGTATAACCAGCACTTTAAATTTAAACGCAAATTTTTCTTTATTAATCGCAGTAAACTTAAACTCAAGGGTCTGAGCTAATTTCGCAATTTCATAAAAACCAATGCCGCCTCCTTTACTATGGGTATTTTCGCCAGAACGACGCAACTCGCGGTAACGCTTTTTAATGCCCGCCATATCTAATGTTTGAATTTCATGCAATTTTTGTTCTATTTTTTCTTTATCCTGCAGACTCACAATATTATTACTTTCTACCCAATAATCTGCATTTTCATCTCTGATAACACGAATAAAACCTGCTGGACGAATATCCAAACACTCTAAATCCTGTGATTTAGAATAATTAATCATATTTTGTGTCATTTCAATCAACAAGGTTGATAAACGCCCTTTAACGCCTTCATTATCAACGCTATGATCTAAAATATCTAAATTATGTCCAATTAAGTTTTGCGTTAAAACGCCATTATATTCAAGAATATTTAAGCTATCATTGATATTATTCACAATATACTCCTCGATTTCAAAGGCAATCACGGTCATATCATCATTGCGATCATTATTTTCAATCATGCTTTCATATTCAAACATTTTATACAAAAATATTTCTTGTTGATCTACCATGGTTTCAGTATGATTTTCCTTAATAATATTGCCAAAGCGTTTTTTACCAAAAGGAAAATCTTTTTCACCGCCATTTTGATCGATATAACCATCTGTGGTGCAATAAAATTTCATGCCCGGCTTAACATCAAGAATGGTTTCTTTATATTCGTAATCCATCGCACATTTTTTATAGCCGACTGAATACCGATTACCTTTGATGGTATGAAATTCACCCTCAACATCTACATAAAAAAGCGACGTCTCCGCGCCAGAAAATTTTAATACTTGTTGTTCACGATTGTAATAAATCACCCCGCCATCCCAGCCTGCATTAGAAATACTGTCCTTAGTTTCTTGTTTTAATAGTACTTTTAATTTTTGATTAAAATAGCTTAACACCCAAGCAGGACTCACCACTAAATCGGGTTGAGCTTTAATCTCTGCCACTATTTGTCGCTCTACCGCCTTCACCAACATAGTCACAAATGCACCGGGAACCCCATGCCCTGTACAATCAATAAACATAAATAAACATTCATTTTGGGTGCGTAATTCATCAAATAAATAAATATCGCCCCCCACAGTATCTTTAGGATGCCAAACAACAAAAAAATCTTTAAAATATTTGCCAAATAATTTGTTATCAGGCAATACTGCCCCTTGTATTAAAGCCGCATATTGAATCGATTCACGGGTATGCTGATGGATGGCTCTAATTTCGTCTTCTATGGTTTTCTGTTTAGTAATATCGGTAATCATGCCAATATAACAATCAACCCCATGATATAAGGTTGGTGTCACCGATAATAACGCTGTAAATTTCTTGCCACTTGAGGTTCTAAATGACTCCTCCATATTTTCCACAAAACCATCACGTATAATCGCATCTATAATATGATGATGCTGCCCAACAACCGTATAAATACTATCAATGTCGCTACCAATAATTTCATCTAGCGTCATTTCATATTGTATTTCTGCATATTTATTGGCATACAGAATTTTGCGTTCTTTCTTTGAGGTAATTAACACCGGCAATAAAATATTAGATAAAATATCCTCGACTTCATTTTTAGACGCCTCCATCACCGTAATATCAGTAAAAACCGCCGATTTCATACCATCACCCATCTCTAAATCAACAGCAGTCACAGAAAACACATAATCTATTTCATTTTTACTAATCATGGCCTTATGAGTATCGTCAGGGTGCGATGCCACATAATTCAACCAATGAGTGCCATCTATCACAGCTTGTAAATAATCATCTGGGGCATTTTCATTAAAAAACTCAGCAATACTCTCATGATTTTCTGAAAACACCGCTAATGAACTTACATTAAAAAAGCGGAGAAAAGCCTTATTAACACTTTGTAAACCCACCCCATCAGAAGTGATAATAATTTGCTGTTGTGAATTAATTAAACGACTCACAAATTGCTCTTGCTGGGCTATATCCAATAATAATTGTTCCTGCTTACGCTCGCCTATCTTGACAACATCAAGCTGTCGCGTTAATTTTTTAGTTTGCTGCTTAACTTTTTTATCAAGTGTTACGCTTAATTCATGGACTTCTTTTTTATCCGTAATATCAAGTCTGACCGCACTATAACCAATATGCTCACCGTCCTTGTATTCAGGTTTAAAGCGCGATTCTACCCAATAAAAACCACCGTCTTTTTTTCTATTTTTAATGTCAACGGTAATTGGCTGTTGTTGTTTTAATGCTACCCAGACTTTTTCAAACTCACTCGCTGGCATATCAGGATGCCTGACGATATTATGCGGCTGCCCAATTAACTCATCAAAACTATAGCCACTTAATTCACAGAATGCCATGCTGACATGCGTAATCCGTCCGGCTAAATCCGTTCGTGAAAAAATAACATTATCATCAAACGAACTTTCAATAATATCTAAATTATTTTTATGTGTTTTAGCCTGTTTATAAAAATAAAACATACCAGCACATAAAATAATAATAATGGCAATAAAAATAATATCCATAATTTTTTAAGGTTTTAACGCCTTATCAGTGACTTAATTTTATTAAATTATAGCGTATCTACTACAGTCTATCTATAATCTTGATTCAATGAACAGGCTTGTTTACAATAGCTGAACGCATTATTGTAATAATATCGACTCCTTAGCCTTTTAAAGTGCTACTGCTCTATGAATCTACTTAAATTCTTTGGTAAAAAAACCTTTTCTCATGGTATTCACCCCGAGGAATATAAAACTGAAACTAATACCAAAGCCACTCGCCGCTTGCCATTTGCCCCTGAAATAATTGTGCCATTAGCACAAAGTATTGGTAAACCCGCAAAAGCCATTGTCTATAAAGGCCAACACGTTACCCGTGGAGAAATGATTGCCGCCGCAGATGGCTTTATGTCCGTGCCTATTCATGCCCCTGTCACCGGCACAGTGATTACCATTGATAAATTGCCGGTTGCAAAAGGCGGCAAAGCCCCTGCTATTGCGATTAAAACCTCCTTGGATTCAGGGCAAATTATTGTTAATTCCGGGATTCAACAAGACTATTTGCAGATGTCACGGCAAGACTTAATTAAGGCAGTGCAAAATATCGGCATGGTCGGCTTAGGCGGTGCCAGCTTTCCTACCCACGTTAAAATGAGCATTCCTGAAGGCTGTAGTATTCATACTGTTTTAGTGAATGGTTGTGAATGTGAACCTTTTTTAACCACCGACCACCGTGTGATGTTAGAAAAGATTGAAGTGTTATTATTAGGGTTACGCATTGCGATGAAATGCGTTGATGCTCCGAAAGCGATTATTGGCATTGAAAATAATAAACGGGATGTTTTAGAAGCGATTAAAGCTTATTTACCTGCCGACCAATCGATTACTATTGAAGCCATTGATACTAAATATCCACAGGGTGCTGAGAAAATGCTCGCCACTGCCCTCTTAGATATTGAAATTCCGTCAAGAGCCTTGCCCTCGGAAATGGGACTTGCTATTTTTAATGTTGCCACCCTCGCACAAATTGGTGAATTATTACCCAAAGGACAAGGTTTAATCGAACGCATTATTACCATCACTGGCGATGATTTAGAAAAAGCCGGCAATTATTTAGCCCCGATTGGCACGCCCTTACAGTATATTCTTGATTATGCGGGTTTTACCGGAGAAGAAGCGGAAGTGATTTTAGGTGGCCCGATGATGGGCATTGCAGCCCATAGTTTAGACGTCCCTATTGTAAAAGGCACCGGGGCTATTTTAGTCTTAGATAGTCGTGCGACTAAACGGGATGATATTTTACCCTGTATAAAATGTACCCAATGTTTGCAAGCCTGCCCGATTCACTTAAACCCCTCTGAAATGGGACAACTTGCCGCAAAAAGACAATATGATGTCATGGAAACGGATTATCATCTCAATGATTGCTTTGAATGTGGGGCGTGCAGCTATGTCTGTCCGTCTAATATTCCCTTAGTGCAATATTTTAGAATTGCAAAAACTTTAAATCGTGAAAGGCATTTACAAAATGGCTAAAACTCCCGTGAAAATTGATATTCGCACTTCACCCTATATTCGCAAAGCCCCAACGGTTTCCCAAATCATGCGCAATGTGGTGTACGCGTTATTACCCCTTGCCGCCTACAGTATTTACCAATTTGGCATTAGTGCCTTGGTATTGATGCTAGCCACTATCCTCAGTTGTTTAGCAACCGAAGCTCTGTTTAATAAACTGGCAGATAAAAAATCCACGCTCACTGATTTTAGTGCGGTGATTACAGGACTATTACTCGCTATGACATTACCACCCGGATTTCCGCTATGGATGGCTGCGGTTGCTGGTTTTACCGCGATTGCAATGGGTAAAACCTTATTTGGCGGATTAGGCTTTAACCCCTTTAATCCCGCCTTAGTGGGACGAGCATTTATCCAAGCCGCATTTCCTGTCTCTATCACCACTTGGACACCTGCACTGGCAAGCAATCGTTTTATTGAATTTATTCCCTCAACTTTAGCTGTGCCATTTATGAAACCCGCGGCAACCGCTGAATGGTCAACACAAGTGAGTATTGATGGTTTTACCGGTGCAACGCCATTAGCCTTAATGAAATTTCAGGGTATTTTTACCGATAGCAGTGATTTATTTTTAGGCTTAGTAGCCGGTTCAACTGGTGAAACCTCGAGTTTATTAATCCTAATCTGCGGCAGTTATTTAATCTTCAAAAAAATGCTCGATTGGCGTATCCCTGTTGCAGTGATTATTGGTACGCTACTTACCTCTGAAGTCTTTTATTTAATCGATAGTAGTCATTATCCCTCCCCTGCTTTTATGCTGTTTTCAGGCGGTTTAATGTTCGCCGCCGTATTTATGGCAAGTGATATGGTCGCCTCCCCGGTTACGCCGTTAGGTATTTTTATCTTTGGGTGTTTAATTGGTTTTCTAACGGTGATTATTCGTTTATTTGGTGGTTTAACCGAAGCAGTGATGTATGCCATTTTATTCGCTAATGCCGCCACCCCTCTCATTGAAAGCTACACCCAACCGCGTATTTATGGCGCACGGAAAACTAAATCATGAGTACGCCTGAAAATTCAGTCCCTGAACTTCCTTCAAGCACTAAACTTATTAGCACCTTAGCGTTAGTCGCCATGATTTCAGGCTTATTAGTGGTGTCTATTTATGAATATACCAAACCGATTATTGCTGAAAATCAACGTCTTGCCACTGAACGTGCCATTTTTAAGGTACTCCCTCAAGCAGTTAGCCGTTTAACCTTTGTGGTTAAAAATAAAAACTTAGTTTTAGCCGATGATAAAACCGAAGGCGATTTAATCTATGCAGGCTATGATAAAAATAAACAATTCGTCGGTGTCGCACTTAACGCCGCAGCACAGGGTTATCAAGATACCGTGAAAATTCTCTATAGCTACCAACCTAACACAGGCTGTATTACCGGCTTTGATGTTTTAAAAAGCACTGAAACACCGGGATTTGGCACTAAAATCACTACCGATAAAGCCTTTCTCGCTAATTTTAATTGTTTAGAAGCCAAAGTTAATAGCGAACAAACTCAATTATTAAATGCCATTAACACCACACGCCACGGCAGTAAACAGCACCCGTGGCAAATTGATGCGATTTCAGGCTCAACCATTACCTCTAATGCAATAGGGCGGATGTTAAATCAAAGTGGACAACGCTTGCATCCCATTGTTATGCAAAACTTAACCCGTTTACAACAAGGTACAGCAAATGACACCGACTAAACAATCTACCCCCATTAGCTTCGATGTATTTACCGCAGGCTTATGGAAAGAAAATCCGGTCTTCGTGATGATGTTAGGCTTGTGTCCGGTGCTGGCGGTCACTAATTCAGTATTAAACTCCTTAGCAATGGGCATTGCCAGTATTTTTGTTTTGGTCTGTTCTAATGCCCTAGTATCAGCTCTGCGTCACTTTATTCCTAAACAAGTGCGTATTACCACTTATATTATCATTATCGCTACCTTTGTAACCTTGGTCGATTATACGATTCAAGCGATTAGCCTTGATTTATATAATAAACTCGGTGCATTTATTCAATTAATTGTGGTGAATTGCTTAATTTTAGGACGTGCAGAAGCCTATGCGTCTAAAAATACCGTGATGAAATCAATTGTCAGTGCTTTGGGCATGGGTTTAGGTTTTACCCTTGCTTTAGTGATGCTGGGCGGGGTGCGTGAATTACTCGGTGCAGGACAATTACTCGGCTATCAAATTTTTAGCACCCAATTTGAACCGTGGGTGGTAATGATTTTACCGCCCGGTGGGTTTATTGTTTTAGGCTCATGGCTATTATTAATTAACTATGTTCAACAACGCAAAATAGGTAAATTAATTGCGATGGAATCCGCTTCGCATTGTGCTGTGAAAACATAACTTTCTGGCTTCCCGTCTAAGCTGGGACAAAGAAACCAAAAAAAAGGGAAGCTAAAGCTTCCCTTTTTTATATAACTATTTTTAACAACTAAATTTAGAAGCCTATACCCAAATAAGCACCCGTTGTTAAACCATCAACATCAGTCCCATCTAAAGTTTTACCAAATGTTAAGTTATAACGAAAATCTGCCCCAACATAAATATTTTTCCATAAGTTATAATCAGCACCAATAGCAAAGTGCATAGATGGCTCTAATACCGTTACCCCTTCAGATGGTGGACTGATAACATGTAAAGCAAAACCCACTGGAGCAACCCAAGGTCTAAATTTACTGCCTTTCATAAATTTAATTTTTGGTGAAGCCGTTAAGGTAAATTGCGTAACACTGACTGAGCCAGTTGTAAAATCAGCATGAGTAACGATACCATCAGCAGTTACACCTGCTGGTGCTCCATCAGTAGCTGATGCAACAACAGTTCCTAATGGATTAGCTGCTGAATTTAATCTATCAAATTCTTTATATTCAAACATGAGTTCAGCAAGAATTTCAGTCCCATCATGAAAACCAAACGCATCTTCACTGAGTCTAAAATCAAAACCCGCTCCAAAATACCAGCCATCCTTACTAGCAGGTTGATTACCATTAAGCCCACGAATATTAATTAAATATTCATTACGAGCCATATCATTACCCGCATAACCCGTTCGGAAGAAGACCATATTACCGTTATCACGTACTGCTGCTTTAGAAGCTGCTACATTTTCTAATTTTGCAATCCGTGCTTTTAAATTAGATAATTCATCCGCACTGGCTGGTGTTGCTGTTAATACCGCTACGCCTAATGTGGCTGCAATACCGAGTGCTAATTTAGTTTTTTGAATCATAGTCCCCCCCAAGGGTTATTTTTTATTATTATGTATCTTTTTTACAACAAGATTTAATCACGGTCATGATGTTACCAGTAAATTTCGTCACTTACAAGTAAAGTTTATATTTTTATAAAATAAAACTTTCCTTATTTATCAATACTTAGCATAACATAGTTAATGTAACTATCGGAAAGATAATCTCTGTTGTAAAAAAACAACGCTTTTTTATAAGGGTTATTTTATTTTAATACGGTATAAAGCAGAAATATCCTCCGCGCCAAAACCTTGTTTAATCAATTGCTCGTATTCTATTCGCGTTTGCTCAATCACACTTAAATCCAGTTGCTTTTCTACCGCCATCGCCTGACAAATAGCTAAATCTTTTTGGTGCAGAGCCACTTTAAAACCTGTTTGATACTCACCGCTAATCATAGACAAGCCTCGATGACTCAAAAACCAATTCCCTGCTGCTCCACCTGACACCACTTCAATCACTTTTTCTAAGGGTAAATTCTCTGCATTGGCAAAGGCTAACGCCTGCGTCACCGCTTGATTAATGCCCGCTGCCATAATTTGATTCACCGCTTTAGTCGCTTGCCCTGCTCCTGATGTCCCCATATACATCACTTTAGTCGCCACACTTGCCAATATAGGTCGTAAGGTATCAACAACTATTTCATCGCCACCGACCATCATCGCTAAACTGCCTTTTCTCGCTCCTTCTACCCCGCCAGAAACCGGAGCATCTAAAAAATAAGCCTGTTTAGACGCTAATATAGCTGCCGCCTGCTGGGCTGTTTGTCGGCTAATGGTCGAGCTATCAATGACCACGCTATTGGGTTTAATTTCTGCTGCTATAGCGTCTATCAACTCCAATACATCCTCATCGCGTGACACACACATAAAAATCACATCACTGTTTGCCGCTAAGCTCTGCACTGAGTCAGCGACATTAATACTTAGCTCGTCACTTAATCGCTGTGACTTACTTGCGGTTCTATTCCATACCGTCTGTAAATAACCCGCTTTCGCTAAATTAACTGCCATGCCTTCACCCATTGCACCTAAACCAATAAATGCGATGTTTTTAACGTGTTCTACCATTGTTGTTTACTATTTTGTTGTTGAGGTTGACGACTATATTGATATAAAAATTTACGCTTTAATAAGCCTGACGGATCATCCGCAATCCGATTAAGCCATTGCTGATTCGCTTGTTGTTGCTCATCATCTTCAGTTTGTTGTTCACTTGCGGCTTGTGCTTGCTTTGCTGCTTCCGCATCATTTTTCTCAGTATCGTCTGATTTTTCAGCTTGCTGCTGTTCAGACTCTTTATCATCCGCTTTACTCGCATCCTCAGGCGATTCAGACTCTTGTTCTGACTGCTGCTCCTGATTATCTGCCTTATCACCTTGCTGATTATCGGAATCTTTATCCTGTTTCTCATCATCTCCTTGCTGCTGCGATGATTTATCATCTTTTTCAGACTTCTCATCCTTGTTATCTTTATTATCTTGCTGTTGCTGTTCTTCCTGTTTTTTCTGCTGCTGTTTTTCTAGGGCTTTTTTAACAATATCCTGATTATAGCTAGCATCTGCAAAATTGGGATCACGTTTTAACGCTTCTTCATAGGCTTTTAAAGCCGGTTCTAATTTTCCAGCTTGTGCCAATACATTGCCTTGATTGTAAAAGCCGGTCGCACTGTTTGCTGGCAGCATCTCAGCATCCTTAGCTTTGGATTTATACTGTGCCGCCGCTTGCCACGCTGAA
>CAJVYO010000031.1 GCA_913009515.1 uncultured Methylococcaceae bacterium | reverse complement strand
GAAAGGGGAACTAAAGCTGGGTTCAGCCGTTCTATGTGACCAACTTGAATTAATCTTTTATTTTTATCGGCAAGATTAATCAGGGCATTCGCCTCCCTCAATGTCTTTGTAATTGGCTTTTCGATAAAAACATCTTTCCCGCTTTTAATACAGGATTCAGCCACCACTTTATGTTGGTGCGTTGGTGTTACAATTGACACGGCATCAACTTCTTTAATCAACGCCTCCATTGAATCAAACGGTTTCGTATTATACTTTAGCGCCGTTTTTTCCCGCGCCCCTTTATCTGTGTCATAGACTCCAATAAGGTTGGCGCATTTTAGTTGGGCGTAATGTTTTGTGTGATGGCGCCCAAGGTGGCCAACACCGATGACCCCAACATTTATATTTTTATTCTTCTTTGCCATTTTAAACACGTAAAATTACAGCGGATTTTAAATAAATCGTTAAACGTATAAATGCTTGCATTTTTGTCCTTTATTGGGCAACTTTCTGAAGATAAATCCGAGGCTCTTTTCACACTTAACATCATTTTTTATTATGAATAACAACATTCGGGCTGGTGTCGGTTTTCTTATTCCGGCAGTGGCCATCATTGCGTTCTTTTCATCAATTCTCGTAGAAAACTACTTACTCGGGATCTTTTTTGCAATTGCCGGAGTTTTGGTTTGGTTTCTATACGCAGCGATCATGCAATCTGAATTGCCAGATGTCACGGGTAATGTAATTATTGTCTTTGGTTTTCTTTTGTCTTCTGCTGTTCTGTTGAAGTATGGTTGGGAACAAAATATGTTTGGTGGTTTTGTTTTTAATCTCGAGGGCGCCATGCTTTCGGCCGTGTTGCTGTTTTTCTCTGTACTGTTGGGGGTATTGTTTCGAAACAGTCACCCGTCGCACCACCTTTCTCCAAATATACCCGTATCTTCAGAGCCACAAGCCCCGCCAGCTGAAAGCACTGTAGTCTCTACTGTCGAGGAGGATCAAACAAGCGAAGAAGGAGAATACGATGGCTATAATTCCGAAGCCTATGAGGCCTATTACTCAGATTATTACGATTATTATAATGAAAATGGCGATGGTGAATAATTCGCCACTTTAATTTAAAGCAAACGATAGCTCATTTTTTAACTCACCAACAAGCGCACCAATTCTGTGGTCTTGTGTCGTTTTATTCCCAATAACCCGACATGCGTGCAAAACCGTTGAGTGGTCTCTTCCACCAAAATGCATTCCAATGCTTACAAGTGGGGTACCTAAAATTTCACGGCATAAATAAATTGAAATTTGTCTAGCTTCGGTAATTTCCATTTTCCGGCTTGCGCCAACAATCTCTTTCTCTTTTATGTGTGTTGTTTCCGATACGCGACGAACAATGTCTTCTACCGTTAAATCGGTAATTGAGCTTTTGCCCAGCCGCTCCTTAATCACCTTTTTTGTTAAGCTATAATCGATTTCCCTGTTAGACAGGGATGAGTGTGCAAGCAATCTTATAATTGTGCCCTCTATGTCTCTGACGTTCTTCTTTATATGTGTACCAATAAGCTCTATTATGTCATAGGGAAGCTTTAGGCCGTTTTGCTCAGCCTTTTCCATTGCGATCGCCACCCGAGTTTCATAATCCGGCGGCTGAATATCAACGGACAGGCCCGACTTAAACCTTGATAATAGTCTATCCTGCAATCCAATCATTTCTCCTGGATATCGATCAGCTGTCATTACAATTTGTTTTCCATTGTGAAATAACTCATTAAATGTGTGGAAAAACTGTTCTTGTGTTTGTTCTTTTCCTTGAAAAAATTGAATATCGTCAATCAAAAGAACGTCTGCTTTTCGATATGATTTTGAAAACTCAATCGTTCTGTTCTTTTGTATTGATGAGATGAAATCCATTGTAAATTTTTCGCTTGAAGCACACACAAGGGTCTTGTTCTTTTTTTCTTGAATAATTTTATTAGCGATTGCGTGCAGCAAGTGCGTTTTTCCCATACCAACCCCACCATAAATAACGAGCGGGTTAAAGGCTTTTTTACCTAAAGAATCTACGGTGCTTAGTGCCGCCGCCTTTGCGAATTGATTGTGGGCACCTTCAATGAAGGACGCAAAGGTATATTGTCTGTTTATGTTGTTTTTTCTTTGGTTGTTTTTTGGCAAATAACTGCGTTCTATCTCCGTTGCGCGAGGTTCGTCGGGCGAGCCGCTCTCTGGCGATACCGTGTATTTGATTTGAATTGTTTTACCGTATTCCTCTTCGGCCTTCATATAAATTGATTCTTTATAGTGAGACTGTATCCATTCGAAGAAAAATTGGTTTGGAACCTCTAAAATAAGCTCATCATTGTTAAGCCCTATAGAAACAATGGGCTCAAACCAAGTCGAAAATGCGTGCTGAGGGTGGGTTTTCTTTAAGTTTTCTTTGACTTTTTTCCAAAGATCTGTGTGCGTCATATGATGGTTTTCCACAAGTTTTCCACAATTAGGTTGTACTCAATTTATGGCCTTTACCGGTCATGCAACAATTGTCTTTTTCCTTCTTTTTAAAATATTTTATTACTTTAAACTTTTCACCATTTTCTTTGGTCTTTTTTATGATTTTTTGGTACTTTCCCCGCCTAATTTTGGAGAAAGAATGAAGCGTACATATCAGCCTAGTAAAAGAAAAATGAAAAACAAACACGGCTTTCGCTCGAGAATGTCTTCTGTTGGAGGAAGAAAGGTTTTGGCGCGAAGACGTAAAAAGGGCCGAAAGTCCCTGTCGGCTTAGTGGGTCTCCTTTTTTTGGGCAAAATAAATAAAACCGTTAATTCTTTATTTGTTTATATCATTAAGTTTTACCAAATCGCCCTGTCTCCTTTTTTGGGAGGAAGTTGCCGGTTTCACCCAACCTGTTCTCGATATAGCATCGACGCATTTAGGGCTTTTTCCTTTTTTAAGGCCTTTTTAAATTAAACTTATCAATTAAAACCACTGCCTGTACGGCAATACCTTCTTTACGCCCTTCAAAACCCAGTTTTTCAGTGGTGGTTGCTTTCACATTAATCGCCTCTACTGCCACCTCTAAATCTTCGGCAATATTACGACACATCGCTTCAATATGCGGTGCCATTTTAGGTGCTTGGGCAATAATCGTAATATCCGCATTACCCAGAATATAGCCTTTTTCTTTTACAATATTGTAAACATAACGCAATAAAACCCGACTATCTGCACCTTTAAATTCAGGATCCGTATCAGGAAAATGCTTGCCAATATCACCCAAAGCCGCAGCCCCTAATAACGCATCACATAAGGCATGTAATACCACATCACCATCTGAATGGGCTTCCAAACCTTGCGGGTAATCAATTTTAACGCCGCCTAAAATAACATCGCCTTCATCGACAAAACGATGTACATCATAACCTTGACCAATACGTATCATATTATTGTTGCTCCAAATAAAATTCTGCTAACGCTAAATCTTCAGGACGGGTGATTTTTATATTATCTGCACGTCCCGCAATCATTTTAGGTGATAATCCTTGCAATTCCATGGCACTGGCATCATCGGTTATCGGTTGATTATTTTCAACCGCCGATTCTAACGCCCTCTTTAAATCACCATAGCGAAACATCTGTGGCGTAAACGCGCGCCAAATATGACTGCGGTCAACCGTTGCTGTGACTTCTAACTGCTCATCAACTAACTTTAAAGTATCGTGCGAACTTTGCCCTAATAGCCCGCCCACAGCATGCCCCTCAAGTTCCTCAATCAAATATTCGATATCACTTGCGGTAATACAAGGACGGGCGGCATCATGCACCAACACCCAATCATCATCATTGGCTTGTTCGCTAATATGAGATAACGCAGATAATACGGAATCTGAACGCTCTTTGCCGCCTTCCGCCGTTAAAACACGCGCATGTTTAGCAAGCTCTAAGTCATGCCAATAAGGATCTTGCTTGGAAATAGCCACGACCACCGCGGTAAATTTTGATACCGACAATAATCGTGTCAGTGTTTGCTCAATCACTGTCATTGAATTGAGTGGTAAATATTGTTTCGGACGATCAGCCAACATCCGTTTACCAACCCCTGCGGCGGGTACGATTCCCCAATAATTTATCTTCGGCACCATCTTATTTTTTAAGTCCTAAAGATTGATTAATCACCTTAATAATTTCTTCGGTATTAATAGGTTTAGTAATATACTCAGTCAAGCCGATGGCCTTACCTTTTTCAATATCAGTTAGCATTGCATTAGCCGATACGCCAATCACAATGATATCTTTGGTTTCATCATTCGCTTTTAGGGTTTCAAATACTTGATAACCACTCATATCAGGCAGGTCAATATCCAATAAAATAATATCCGGTTTATTTTGTATTGCCTTTTCTATGCCTGCACCACCGGTATCAGCGACATCATACTCAAACCCCGCTCTTAATATAATTTTTTTCATTAAGATTTGATTCATCATGTTATCTTCAATATATAACACGCGTACCGCAGCATTTTTTTCCTGATGAGTCGCTTCAAGCATTTTTTTTCCTTTATCTTTGTTTTCTAATATCTCTAAATTATCATTCACTTGGATTATTTTTGGAAATTCAACCCAAAAAGTACAACCCTGACCTTCAATACTGTCAACACCAATACGCCCATCCATCATTTCAACTAATTTCTTAGTAATCGTTAAACCAATGCCTGTGCCTTCTATTGCACTATTTTCAAGACCTAAACGTGAAAAAGGTTTAAATAAATCAGCCATGTACTTATCAGGAATACCTTTACCGGTATCTTCAACCATTAATCGATAGCAATTCTCAATGCAGGACATTCTAACAAAAACACGACCATTAACATCGTTATATTTAATGGCATTGGTTAATAAATTAGCAAACACCTGACCTAATCGTAATGCATCTGCATAAATAAAACAGCTTAAGTTATCAGGGAGTTCATTAACGATGGTTATCTCTGCACTACTCGCCTGCGGGGCAATTAATTCCAGTGATTTTGTCAGCAATGACACCCAATCCAGCTGCTCTAAGTTAATAGCGACTTTGCCACTTTCTATGGCTGATAAATCCAACACCTCATTAATCAACATCAGTAAATGATTGCCGGCATTATGAATATAGGCCAATGATTCAAGTTGATCTGAAATTAAATTCTTCTCATCATCAAGTTCTAATATTTGCGTAAAGCCTAAAATGGCATTTAAAGGCGTTCTTAATTCATGACTCATATTCGACAAGAAAATAGACTTGGCTTTATTCGCTTTTTCTGCCACGTCTTTAGAATCAATAATTGAATTCAGCATCAGCTTTCGCTCTGACATATCACGAATAATGCTGGTAAAAAATAAATCGCCTCCCGAATGCCATTCGGTATAGCTTAAATCAATCGCAATAATCTGCTGTTCTTTGGTGATGCCTTCACTTTCTATTGAATAACTCACCGCATTATTGTCAGTACTCAATTCCTTAAAGCTGATGCCATGCATCAGCATATCAAATGATTGTCCAATAATTTCATTCGATTGATAACCAAAAATAGATTCCGCCCCTTCATTCCAAAAAATAATATGCCCTGCTTGATTAAACATGATAATCGCATCTAAACTGGAACGGCTCACCGACTGAAACCGCAATTCATCTTGACGTAAACGCCCGATTACCGCGTGTAATTCTTTAGAACGCCGACAATGACTACGCACACTCGCAATCAAAACATGAACATCCAATTTTTTATTTAAAAAACAATCACCGCCTGCTTTTAACGCGGCTAGTTCACAATTTTTATCAGCAGTTAAAAATAAAATAGGAATATGGGTAAACGCATTATTTTGACGAATCACTTCAGCCAATTCAAAACCATTACAATTCGGCATATCCACATCAAGCAAAATCACATTCGGCTTAAAATCAATCAGTGCTTCAGTGGCTAAAATCGGATTTTGCACACTTTTACACATAAAACCATCGGCTTCCAGTGCATTTTGGTAAAAATCCAACATCGAATTATCATCATCAACAATTAATACTCGATAACTCTTATCGGCTAATCTATCGGTATATCTATCTAAAATTTCAACTAATTCCAAGGTTTGTACTGGCTTGACCACATAGCCTTGCGCCCCTGAACGCACTGCCTCTAACCTTGCATCAAAATCATCTCGATTTGATAAAAAGATCACTGGACAGTTAATTTTAGCCTTTGCTTTCAAGTCCTTAATTAAATCAATGCCATTAAAATCATAATTTGGAAAAATAATATCCATCAAAATAACTTCGGGCGTATGATTTTCTAAAAAACTCGCTAAATCATTAGGATTGCTTAAACAGGTAATATCAAAACCAAAATTCTTTATTTGTTCCTTCAATAAAGCTGATAATAATTCATCGTCATCCACTAAGATAATATTATGCTTAATTTCTGCGGATATAAGCCCTGCATCAGCCGCTATTTTCATCGGCTTTGCGGTTTTATTAATCGCAGCGGTCTGAATCATCGCCTGTAAATCTAATATATTTTGATACCAACCATCCCCTTTACTGTCGGCTTCAGTTTTTTCTAATAAAGTATGACAAAATTCTTCCAACTCCTTTGCTGCTACATACACATCGTGAAATTGAAATGTCCCCGCAGAACCGGCTAACTTATGTGATAAATTATGAATATTTTTTAATAATTGCTGGTTATCTTGAGAATCGCAGGCATCATTCGTATTCAAACCTAAGGTGATAAGTAATAATTCTTCAATACGCTCCGCTAATTTATCCGCAAATATCAGTTGCAGAGCTTGTATTTTATCAATTGCCCCTTTGACTTTTTTACTATCCGGCATGAAAGGTATCCCAAATTATTTTAATCTCATCTGCTAAAGTCATAGGATCAAAAGGCTTGCTAATCACATCAATCGCACCCAAGACTTTAAAACGTTCTAATTCATCCGGTAATATTTTAGCGGTTAAAAATACCACTGGAATAGTCTGTAAAACTGGATGTTCTTTTAACAACTTCAAAGTCGTTGGCCCATCCATATCAGGCATCATCACATCTAACAAAATAAGTTGTGGCGTAAACGTTAACGCCGAATCAATCACCGATAGACCAGAAGGACAGCCAACCACCTCAAAACCGCCAACACTTTCTAAAGCAAGCATAATGATTTCTGAAATATCAGGCTCATCTTCTGCATATAAAATTTTAGTTAACGCACTCATGCTTCACTCCCTTCATTTGGTGTAATTAGCGCTTTAATCGTCATAATAAGCTCATCATTACTGACTTGAGATTTTATTAACGCCGCATCAACTTGATTCGCAATATCCTCTTCAACCGATTGGGCGGAAAAAATAATCACCGGCACTAATGTTTTTTGCTGGTTAATTAATGGAATCAACTCTAAACCACTGCCGTCCGGCAAACCGACATCTAAAATAATTAAATCAAAATCCATTGATGTCATTTTTTCTTTTGCTTCACGCAAGGTACCTGCTTGTTCTAAAACAACTTTATTAGCCAAGAGATTTAACATCATCTCAATCAAGTCTTTATTATCCTCTACATGTAAAATCTTAGGTATTTTATTTGTCGTCTTTAATATCTGCTGCAATGCATTATGTAACTGCTTATTATCAATCGGCTTATTAATCCAATCAATAATGCTTAATGCTGACGTTGACGCATTCTCATTTAATGAGGCCTCTGCTGAAATAATCACAATAGGAATACATGTTTCCCCCGCCTCTGACGCACGTACCTCGCGAATAAATGACAAACCATCTTGCTCGGGTAAGCGTAAATCGACAGTAATACCATCAAATTTTTGTATTTTTAATAAGGCTTTCGCCTCTTTTGCATTATGACACACGGTGACTTTAAAATTATGTTCTTCCAGTAGTAATGATAATAACTGAGCAATATCTTCATCATCTTCTAATACCAACAAATGCCCCGCTGCTTTAATTTCATTTTGTAAATGTAACAGCGTTTCACTCACTGCTTTATCCGCTTGCACAAGCTCTGCTTCTTTGACAGTTTCTGCTGGCGTTTCAGTCACATATTCAGTTAACTCAAAAAAGAAACAACTGCCTTTGCCTTCTTCAGTGGTGTAATCAATCATGCCACCATGATGTTCAATAATCGCTTTAGTGATATTTAAGCCCAGCCCCGTGCCGCCTTTTTGACGATTATCAGACGAATCGACTTGAGAAAACTTCTGAAATATTTTATGCCGATATTCCTCAGGGATGCCTAAGCCATTATCCTTTACTGACACCCGAATTATATTGGCTTTTTTGGTAATCTCAATAACAACCACACCGGCTTCTAATGAAAATTTAGCCGCATTAGAAATTAGATTCGCCATTACTTGCTGCAAACGGTGGGCATCGACATACACCCATAAAGGCTGTTTATTTTCAATAAATTCCACCGTCACCTGACACGAAACCGCATACGCTTCATTGCTTTCAATACTTTGTTTTACCAAGGCATTAATATCAGTTTTCTCACAGTGCAGCTCCATTTTTCCCGCTTGAATTTTTTCGACATCTAAAATATCATTCACTAAATTAATCAAACGTTCAGTATTATTGTGAGCTAGTTCCACCATGCGCGTGCCTTTATCAGACATTTCACCAAAAATACCACTTTTAAGCATGCCTAAAGAACCTCTAATCGAGGTTAAAGGCGTTCTCAATTCATGACTAACGGTTGAAATAAACTCGGTCTTCATGCGAGCAACCTCTTTGCCTTCAGATACATCACGAATAATACCCATAAATTCTACAACGCCATTATGCTCAACCTTATGCACCCATAATTCAGCTTCAAAAACTTCGCCATTTTTCCGTAACGCTTCAATATCACGCGTCTTACCAATAATACGTTCTTCTCCTGTTATGTGATAATTTGCCAAAAAACTATCATGCATTTCACTATACGGCTCAGGCATTAACATTTTGATATTATGATTAATTAACTCCACATCCTGATAACCAAACATATCTTCAACCGCCTGATTCACTGTCAGAATAGAGCCTACCGCATCGATAGTAATAATGGCATCAGAGACTTTATCCAATAAATTATTAAAATAGAGCTCGTTAGCCGATGCTATTTTTTTATAATAGTAGAAAATTAAAACAATCGACAGCAATAACAGACAGCCTAACCAATTTTGTTCCTGCCATTCATCAATAAATAGGATGAAGACCAAAATACTGCCAACGATGAGCAAATCTGAAACTTTTGGAATAAATGAGGTGATTTTTTTTATTATTATATTCATAGTATTTCCCAGTCAATCTAGCAAATAGTGCTAGAGCGCTTCATTCTACTAAAAATTCTTAGAAAGAAAAATTTATATTTCTTAAAGTCCTGCCAATAAAGAACTGTACATTCAAAACGTGTAAAATAAGTTTAACGATGATAACTACCTCTCACACATGCCATGAAAATATTAATTGTTGATGATAATCCAAGCAATCGAAAATTATTAGAAAAAATGCTCCAAAAAAATCATCAGACGGTTTCTGCAGAAGATGGTCAACAAGCCATCATCATGGTTGGACAAGAAAATCCAGATATTATTTTGATGGATATGATGATGCCCGTCATGGATGGGGCTAAGGCAACTAAATATATTCGTGAACACTTCACCGAAAAATGGATTCCTATCATTATTCTCAGTGCCTTATCAGAGGAAAAAGATATTATAGTGGGGCTTGATGCGGGTGCAGATGATTATCTGACCAAACCTTTCAATCAAAAAATCTTACAAGCTAAATTAAACACCGCTGAAAAATCTATTTTTATGCAACAGCAATTAATGGATTATAAAAATCACAATGAATATGAGCAGCACTTAACCAAAGATATTTACGATCACTTACTTCAATATACTGATTTCGAAGGTGACTATATCAATTCTTGGCTCAAGCCCTCTAAAAATTTTAGTGGTGATTTAATTGCATCGGAATATATAGAACCTAAAAGACGTTATTTTATGCTCGCAGATTCCACAGGGCATGGCTTGGCGGCATCTATTTCAACCATCATTGTTAATCAAGTCTTTCATTCCATGGCTAAAAAACAATTTTCTATCCCTTGTATTGCCAGAGAAATAAATCGTCACACAAAAACAGGCATGCCAACAGGCCGTTTTTCGGCTTTAATTCTAGGCTGTATTGATTACAATAATAACATCATTGAAATCTGGAATGGTGGCTCACCTGATGTGCTGGTTTTCAATAACAACAATGACATTATCCACTGTTTCGAATCAAAACACGTCGCGGCGGGTATACTGTCTGATAATAGTTTCGATAACACCACTGATATATGGCAATGGCAGGAACCCTGCGAATTATTTGCTTATTCTGATGGCTTAACCGATGTACTCGATGATAACCACAAGGAACTGGGCGAAGAAACCTTAATTGAAATATTAAAAACGCCGACTGATAACCGTATCGAACATTTAAAAACTAAAATCACTGACTTTATGTCAGCGGATATAGAGCAAGATGATATTTCCTGTTTATCGCTTTTCTGCGATTAATAAGAGCAGTTTATTCAATCACTTGATAGAAGGATTCGCCGTCTTTAATGAGTCCTAAATTATAACGGGCAATTTCTTCTATCGCTTCTTGCCCTTTACGCAAATCCATTACTTCTGCGGTTAACGTCGCATTACGCAAGCGTTTAAGCTTTAATTCTTTATT